>NZ_ASZW01000272.1:0-16220 GCF_000468215.1 Arthrobacter sp. CAL618
CCCGCCAGCGACGAGCTGGGGCTAGGCGTGCCCAGCCGTCTGCATCTGCCGCAGCTCTTTCTTCAGGTCCCCGACCTCGTCGCGTAGCCTCGCGGCGAGCTCGAAGTGCAGGTCAGCCGCAGCCGAGTGCATCTGGTCGGTGAGCTGACCGATCAGGTCGGTGAGGTCCTCGGCCGGCACTGCGGCAAGGCCGTCATGCCGGACAGGGGCGCCGCCCTTGGCCGTCTTGCCGCCCTTGCGCTTCTTGCCCGACTCCGCCAGGAGCGCCCGGGTATCGGCGTCCTCCTGGGCGATGGAATCGGTGATGTCAGCAATCCGCTTCCGCAGGGGCTGCGGATCAACCCCGTGCTTGAGGTTGTATGCCACCTGGATCTCACGACGTCGGTTGGTTTCGTCGATGGCTTTGGCCATCGAATCGGTGATCCGGTCCGCGTACATGTGCACCTCACCCGAGACGTTACGGGCCGCACGCCCGATGGTCTGGATCAGGGAGGTGGCGCTGCGCAGGAACCCTTCCTTGTCGGCGTCGAGGATGCTGACCAGCGACACTTCAGGAAGGTCAAGGCCTTCACGGAGCAGGTTGATGCCCACCAGGACGTCGAAAGTCCCGAGCCTCAACTCACGCAACAGCTCCACCCGGCGCAGGGTATCCACGTCTGAGTGCAGGTACTCAACCTTCACCCCATGTTCCAGCAGGTACCCGGTCAAATCTTCGGCCATCCGCTTGGTCAGGGTGGTGACGAGCACCCGCTCGTTCAGTTCCACCCGGGTGCGGATCTCCCCCAGCAGGTCATCGATCTGGCCCTTGCTGGGCTTGACCACCACCTCCGGGTCGATCAGACCGGTCGGCCGGATGATCTGCTGTACGTACCCATCCGACTTGCCCAGCTCATACTTCCCGGGGGTTGCCGAGAGGTAGACGGTCTGCCCGATCCGGTCCAGGAACTCGTCCCACTTGAGCGGCCGGTTGTCCATCGCGGAGGGGAGCCGGAACCCATGGTCCACCAGGGTGCGCTTCCGGGACATGTCACCTTCATACATGGCACCGATCTGCGGAATGGTCACGTGTGACTCGTCGACTACCAGCAGGAAGTCGTCGGGGAAGTAGTCGAGCAGGCAGTGCGACGCCGAGCCCGGACCGCGGCCGTCGATGTGTCGGGAGTAGTTCTCGATCCCGTTGCAGAACCCCATCTGCTGCATCATTTCGAGGTCATAGGTCGTCCGCATCCGCAACCGCTGGGCTTCGACCAGTTTGTTCTGCGACTCCAGCTCGTCCAGGCGGACCCGGAGCTCATCCTCGATCTGCTTGACCGCCCGGTTCATGCGCTCGGGGCCCGCGACATAGTGCGACGCCGGGAACACATACATTTCGGTCTCTTCCCTGACGATTTCACCGGTCAGCGGGTGCAGGGTGTAGATCTTCTCGACCTCGTCGCCGAAGAACTCAATGCGAAGCGCCAGTTCCTCATACATGGGGATGATTTCGACGGTGTCGCCACGCACCCTGAAGGTGCCCCGGTGGAAGTCGATGTCGTTGCGGGTGTACTGCATTGACACGAACTTCCGCAGCAAATCGTCGCGGTTCATCTGCTGGCCGGTTTCCAGTGTGACCATCCCGGCAACATATTCTTCGGGGGTGCCCAGACCATAGATGCAGGACACGGTGGCCACCACGATCACGTCCCGGCGGGTCAGCAGGGCGTTGGTGGCGGAATGCCGGAGCCGTTCCACTTCCTCGTTGACCGAGGAGTCCTTCTCGATGAAGGTGTCCGTCTGGGGAACGTAGGCTTCCGGCTGGTAGTAATCGTAATACGAGACGAAGTATTCGACCGCGTTGTTGGGCAGCAGTTCGCGGAACTCGTTCGCCAGCTGCGCCGCGAGGGTCTTGTTCTGCACCATCACGAGCGTGGGCCGCTGGACCTGTTCGATCAGCCACGCAGTCGTCGCGCTCTTGCCGGTACCGGTGGCGCCCAGCAGCACCACGTCCTTCTCGCCCGCCTTGACGCGTTCACTGAGTTCGGCAATCGCGGCAGGCTGGTCACCGGCAGGCTTGAATTCGCTGATCACTTCGAAAGGGGCTACCACCCGTTTAATTTCCTGCGCAAGGCTCATATAAATACGTTAGACCCTCCCCCGGACAATCAGCGTCCTGAATGGGGCAACTTAGCCGACGGCAGAAGAGGGCTGAGCAGTCCAGCCAGTGTCGGCAATCCAGCGTTTCAGCAGCGGATCTGCGACGGTGGTGAACCATTTCTCCTTGCACTCCGCGTAGCCCTCGGTAGTCGCATCCCGGGTGTGCTGGGCCGCACACCGCTCCTTCTCCGCCTGGTACTGGGCCGCGGCGCCCGGGTCGGAGCGCAGCCAGTCCCTGAACGACAGGGCATACCGCCATCCAGGCGAACCCTCAACCCGAACATGAAGGTTAACCGCGCGACCAGGGTCGGCGTTGGCGTGCAGACGCTTCCCCCATCGGGAGGGGTCGGGAACGTCCTGTTTGGGTTCATCCCGTGTGATGCCTTCGAGCAGCGGAAACCCTGCTGCGACCAGCTTTCCGGCAATCGCGTCGGCGTCTTCAAGGGTCGCGACGGTGACCTGCAGGTCGAGGACATCCTTGGCGGCCAACCCGGGCACAGCGGTCGACCCGATATGGTCGACCGCCAGCACCAGGGGATCAACCAGACGCACCCTGCCCATGATCCGTCCGGCCTGTTCGGGCCAGTCGTCGCGGGAAGGCACCAGTTGCGGGCCACCACTGCGTGCGGCCCGAACGCCGCGCAACAGGTTGTGGTTGAAGGGCACCAGTCGTTCGTCCCAGAGGCGGTCGACGGCGGCCAGCAGATCCTGTGGGGTGCTGTCGTTGACGAGGACGACGTCGGCGGCTGCCTTCCGCTCGGCACGCGTGGCTTGCGCACCAATCCGGGCCCGCGCGTCGTCGTCGCTCATTCCCCGGAGGCGGGTCAGCCGCTCGATCCGGACGCTGTCGGGAGCGTCGACCACCACCACCAAATGGAACTGGTGCTGCTGGCCGGTCTCCACCAACAAGGGAATATCCTGCACGACGACGGCGTCCGGGGGCGCAGCCGCCGTCAGCTCACGGGCGCGTTCCCGCACCAACGGGTGGATGATCGAATTCAACGTCATCCGGCGGGACGGGTCACCGAAAATGGCTGCCGCCAGCGCCGGCCGATCCAGGCTACCGTCCGGAAGCAGCACCTCCTCACCGAATTCGGCGGCCACGGCTGCCAGCCCGGCCGATCCTGGTTCCACGGCCGCGCGGGCCAGCACATCGGCGTCGACCAGCACCGCGCCGAGCTCTGCCAGCCTTGAGGCGACAAGTGATTTCCCTGCTGCGATCCCGCCGGTGAGGCCAATTCTGAGCATGTCCCCACCCTAATACGTGGGATGTGCCCGCCGCCCTCCAGATGCCTGGCTCCACGGCAGTCCTCGGCGATCCTCGGCAGGCGGGGTACGGGTGCTCCCCCGCTGGCAGGCCCGGTGAGCAGGACCGTCCCTGCTCCCCGAGCCTGCTCGTCACTGGGACATTTGCGCTGGCGCAACCTCCCGCCCACTAGACTGGGGCCGGTGAATGACAGTGGAATAATCGGCTACACAACGGTCCGGGGCGAGCACCGCCACGAGACCGATGTGCGTCGGTCACGCTTCATCACTGTCGTCCGGCGGATTGCCAGCGAGGACGAGGCACGGTTGCTCCTCACCGAGCTGCGCCGGGAGTTCCACGACGCGCGCCACCATTGCAGCGCCGTCGTGCTGGGTCCTGATCGGTCGGTCCAGCGCGCCAACGACGACGGCGAGCCGTCGGGTACCGCCGGTGCCCCCATGCTGGACGCCATCCTCAAACGCGACAATGCCGATGGCGAGGCTGACCTGAGCGACGTCGCGGTGGTGGTGGTCCGCAATTTCGGTGGAGTGTTGCTTGGTGCTGGCGGACTGGTTCGCGCCTATTCCGACGCTGTCTCCCAGGCGCTGGACTCGGCGCCACGTGTCCGACGACGACTGTTGCAGCTCCTGGCGGTCCCGGTGGCTCACACCGACGCGGGGCGGGTCGAAAACGAGCTCCGCAACGCAGGCGTCGACGTCCTGGGAACCGACTATCCGGCGGAACGGGCCACCATCCGGGTGGCCATACCGGCCGGGAACGCATCGATCGACGAGTTTCGCGCCCGCCTCGCCTCACTGACCGCCGGCCAGTCCGGCGCCCAACTACTCGACCTGAAATGGGTGGACTGTGACTGACTTTTCCTTTGACAACCTTCGACGGGCTCCCGACGTCGAGGCCCCGAACCTCTTTGCATTCGACGCCACCGATCGGCTCCTCCTCGACACCGCCGGCNGCGGCGATCACCGCCGACCGGGACGGCGTCGTCGTCATTGGGGACCACTACGGTGCGCTCACTCTCGGCGCCGCCGCGCTGCATGGGGCACACTCGATTCGCACCCACCAGGACCCGGTCTCCGGTGAGCTCGCGTTGACAGCCAATGCGCACACCGCTGGCCTGGCCGCGGCCTTCTCACACTATCCGCTCAACGAGGCCCTGTTGGCTGGCGCCCGCACGGTCCTGCTGCAGCTGCCCAGGTCACTGGCCGCGCTGGATGAGATCGCGTGGACGATCGCCCGCTACGCGAGCCCGGACGTCACAGTGTTCGCCGGCGGCCGGGTCAAACACATGACCACCGCGATGAACGGCATTTTGGCCCGCCACTTCACCACTGTGGCTGCCGGACTGGCACGCCAGAAGTCCCGGATCCTGACGGCGTCGGCGCCCGTGGCCACCTCCGCCAGCGGGTTTCCGGTGGAGGAGAAGCACGACGTCGGCCTGCCCGCACCGCTGATCCTCAAGGCTTTCGGCAGCACCTTTGGTGGCGCCAAACTGGATGCGGGGACCCGGTACCTGCTCCCTGCCCTCTCCGCGACCCGAGCTGCGGGGCAGGCAATCGATCTGGGGTCGGGCAATGGCACGATTGCCGCCTATCTCGCCCTCACGCGGCCTGCGATGGAGGTTGTTGCAACGGACCAGTCAGCGTCAGCTGTTGCGTCTTCCCGTGCGACCGCCGATGCCAATGGTGTCGGCGACCGAATCACGGTCGTGCGGGATGATGCCCTGGCCTCGATGCCCGACTCATCAGCCGAGCTCATTGTGCTGAACCCGCCCTTTCACATGGAGGGCACCGTTCACTCCGGGATTGCCCTGAAGCTTTTCGCCGATGCCGGCCGGGTGCTCAAACCGGGAGGTGAACTCTGGACGGTCTGGAACAGCCACCTCCAGTATCGGACCCCGCTCGCCTCCATGGTTGGCCCCACCCGGCAGGCCGCCAGGAACCCGAAATTCACCGTCACAGTGTCCACCCGACGCTGAGGCAGCCGGTCCGGAAACCGGCCCCGTCACGCAATGATCAGTGAACTTACTTTCTGGAATATACTTCGGGAATGTCGACAGCTCAGCAGTCAGCCCCGTCCAAGCTAAAGCAGCCTCCGCCGCTGTGCCCGCAGCCGATCTGGCGGGTTCGACGTCGCCACTGCTCGACGTCGTCAACGCCACCGGGTTCGGGATCCCCGAGTGGATCTTCGGACTGGTGGCTCTCATCGCCGTCGCCAACGGGTCGCTGCTCACCATGATCATGGCAAGCCGGCTGACCTATGGGATGGCCGAACAAGGCCTGCTGCCATCGGTGCTGGGCCGGGTACTCCCCAACCGGCGCACACCGTGGGTCGCGATCATTGCGACCACCGTTGCCGCGATGATCCTCAGCAGCACCGGTGATCTGGCATCGCTGGCGGAGACGGTCGTGGTGCTGCTGCTGTTCGTGTTCCTCAGCACCAACATCGCCGTGCTGGTGCTTCGCAAGGACCGGGTGGACCACCAGCACTTCCAGATTCCGGTGATCTTTCCCTACCTGGCGATCGCGTCCTGTGTCCTGCTCATGACGCAGCAGAGCGCCGACATCTGGTTACGCGCGGGAATCCTGGTGGCTATTGGCCTGGTGCTGTATGCGATTCAACACCGCACGACCCGCCGCTCCGCCCCGGACCGCACCGCGGACTCCGACCGAGAAGTGAAGCACTGACCGATGCGCGTCACGACCGCACTCGGCAAGGGGTTCGCCAGCCTGTTCGCTACGATGAAAGCCGTAAGGCCGCAGCGTCCTATTCACCCCGACGGCGTTTGGCTCACCGGGACACTCACCCGGACCGGGCCACCTGTTTCCAGCGGCATATCCTGGATCGACGGCACCGGCCAGGACCCGATCCAGGCGCGGCTGTCCCGCTCGGTCGGGCTACCGCGCTGGAGCCCTGACATTCTTGGCCTGGCCTTACGGGTCCCCCACGGGTCTGACCACTTTGATGTGCTGCTCGCATCCACCGGTGCGTCATTTCCCGCCCGGTTCGTCCTGCTCCCGCAGCGGAATGTCCAAGCCGCCAAATTCACGTCAATGATGCCGTACAAGGGCGGGAAGTCAGCCGTTCTGCTGGCGGCTTTTCCTCTTGACCCGAGTGGCCGGATGCCAGCCACGCCTGCCGGGCTCCGTGTGGGATTGGCGAAGCGTCCCCTGGAACTGGCCCTGTGCTTCAGCCGTCCCCTGGGTGATTGGACCCGGTTCGGCACTCTGGTGCTGACCCTGGAAGAGCTTGAGCCGGTGCTGGTGGCACGGGGCGGTGATCCGACGGGTTTGCGTTTTGACCCGGTCCGGCGCCCGCTGCCCGGATCCGAAACCTATGCCTGGACCCGGGCGCTCCGGGAACCGTCCTATGCCGAAGCCAGGGTTGCACCGGGCCACGCGCTCCCGGGTTCAGACTCACGCTGAGCAGCCCCCTCTGGTGCGTGCGCCCGAACACGGCAGGCAAAACGCGAGACTGAACGAAATTGGGCGCGAAAAAGGCCCCCACCATTGCGGTGGGGGCCTTTTCAGGTGCTAGTGCTGGACCTTAGTTGCCGGTCAGCTTTTCGCGCAGTGCGGCAAGTGCCTCGTCTGACGCGAGCGTACCCGTGCCGACGTTGCTGTTGCTGCTGGCGTTCGTGCTCTCAGTGGCGGCTGGCTCAGAGGAGTAGCTCGTGGAGCTTGACTCGACTGGCTCGTTGGCAGCAGCTGCATCGTCAGATGCGTGCTGCACAACCTGCTTCTTGTGAGCTTCCCAGCGTGACTGGGCTTCAGCGTACTGAGCTTCCCAGGTTGCGCGCTGAGAGTCGTAACCCTCGAGCCATTCGTTGGACTCTGGGTCGAAGCCCTCTGGGTACTTGTAGTTGCCTTCTTCGTCGTACTCGGCAGCCATACCGTACAGAGCCGGGTCAAACTCGGTGCTGTCGGCGTCGACGCCCTCGTTAGCCTGCTTGAGGGAGAGCGAGATCCGACGACGTTCGAGGTCGATGTCGATGACCTTGACGAACAGTTCGTCGCCAACCGAGACAACCTGCTCTGCCAGCTCCACGTGGCGGACTGCCAGCTCGGAGATGTGGACCAGGCCTTCGATGCCGTCTTCGACGCGAACGAATGCACCGAAGGGAACCAGCTTGGTGACCTTACCCGGAACAACCTGCCCGAGGGCGTGGGTGCGGGCGAAGGTCTGCCATGGATCTTCCTGGGTGGCCTTGAGCGACAGTGAGACACGCTCGCGGTCCAGGTCCACCTCGAGAACCTCGACGGTGACTTCCTGGCCAACTTCGACAACCTCGGAGGGGTGATCGATGTGCTTCCAGGACAGCTCGGAAACGTGAACGAGTCCGTCGACGCCGCCCAGGTCCACGAAGGCACCGAAGTTGACGATCGAGGAGACAACGCCCGGACGAACCTGGCCCTTTTCCAGCTTGTTGAGGAACGTGGAACGCACCTCGGACTGGGTCTGCTCGAGCCAGGCACGGCGGGACAGGACCACGTTGTTGCGGTTCTTGTCCAGCTCGATGATTTTCGCTTCGATCTTCTGACCGATGTAGGGAGCAAGATCGCGTACACGACGCATCTCAACCAAGGACGCGGGCAGGAAGCCGCGGAGGCCGATGTCGAGGATGAGTCCACCCTTGACAACTTCGATGACCGTACCGGTGACGACGCCGTCTTCTTCCTTGACCTTCTCGATATCGCCCCAGGCACGCTCGTACTGAGCGCGCTTCTTGGACAGGATCAGTCGGCCTTCTTTGTCCTCTTTGGTGAGCACCAGTGCTTCGACCTGATCGCCAACGGAGACAACGTCTCCGGGATCAACGTCGTGCTTGATGGACAGCTCACGGGAAGGGATAACACCCTCGGTCTTGTAACCGATGTCGAGCAGAACTTCGTCGCGGTCAACCTTGACTACCGTTCCTTCAACGAGGTCTCCGTCGTTGAAGTACTTGATGGTGGCGTCAATGGCTGCGAGGAAGTCCTCAGCGGTGCCGATGTCGTTGATCGCGACCTGCGGTGCACCTGGCTTCTCGGTGGTGGTGATGGTCATGTAGTTGGGACTCCGTTGTGGATGATTAGTTGATCCGGAGAGCGACGCCTGGGCAACAGGAAACTCTGCTGATTCAGATGGAGCTCGTCCGGAAGTGGACTTTTGGAGAGAAAACGACTTACCTGATGCTGCTTGGCAACCCGTTTCGCAGTGCGCATTACACGCCCGTCTAGTCTAGCCGTTTGCGCCAACACAGGTCAAAGCGGCGGGCGACGCCGGGTGCCGGGTCAGAAGTGGGTAATGCAGTACGGATCGGTCGGGGTCTGGAAGATCCGGTCGACGACGGCGAGGCTCCCCTGTCCTGTGGGCCCCTGTTCGGTGAGGTGCCCGGCAGCGGCCAGGGTCCGGGCTGGAACGCCGCCCAGATACATCGACCCGAGAGCCGTGACATCGACGCGGAGCTGCGTGTCGGCGTCGTCGTCGAGTCGTGCCACCGACCCGGAGCCGTTCTCGACCGTCAACCGGAACCGGCCCGCGGCATAGCCGAGAGGATCCACGATTTCCAGGCTGACCGTTCCCGCACCCTGGTAACCCCGTGCTTCGAGGGCAGCAATGGGGTCGAGGATGCGCAGCCACAGGACATCCTCGTCGCCAATGAGTTTGTAGCAGCGACGATCCTGCAGGGCCCACGGCAGGGGGTCGTTCACGGGTGCCAGATCGAAGGTGATGCGCTGGACGAGGTCGATTGCGCCAAGGTAACGCCACAGCTCGAGGTAGGCGGCGTCGGAGACGGCGACCAGATCAACAATCTTCATCGTGTACGGGGTGGTCCCCCAGCCGGAGAATTTGTAGGACACGAACCCGTCGGGCCGGCCGTCGTCGTCGTAATGCACCGCGACGCGCACACCCTTGTCCTCGACGGGCCGTTCCTCGCCCCAGCGGCCGGAGGCACGCTGCGGGTAGGCGAACTGGCGTCCCACCGAACCGGTGGTGGCGTGATGGAACCGGGCGAAAATCTGTTCGGACAGTGCTGCCGCGGAGGCCGGTGCCACGATCTCGGTGACACCGAACGCCGGCGTGCGCAACGCGAACCGCTCCTTCACATCCACCTCGATGTTGCGGGTGAACGTTGCAGCACCGAAACCGAACCTGCCGTAGATGGTCGCCTCCGATGCGGTCAGCGCTGCGATGGCGAGACCTTTGGACGCGGCGGACTGCAGATCACTGGTCATCATGGTGCGCAGCAGCCCACGACGGCGGTGGGTGGGGCGCACGGTGACGGCAGTGATCTGGTGCGCGTCAAGCAACTGGCCGTTGCCGACGTTGAGGGAGTTGACCATGGTGGCGTAGGTGGCCACCGGAATGCTGGCATCCCACGCGTGTGCACTGGCAGCGTCGTCGTAGGCACCCCACAGGGTCCGGCTGTCGGAGGTGAACGCCGCGGCATAGGTGGCTAGATCCTCCGGCTCGGTGCGGGCTTCGTGGAAGCCGAACCGGACCGCTTCGAACCAGTGGGCCAGGGCACCGTCGGATGAGGAATCTGTCTCAGCGGTCACCGTGAAGGTGTCGATGCGCAGTGCGGATGGGGCGGCGGAGTCTTGGGTAGCGGTCACGATCCATCAGCCTAGTGTGGCGGAGCGCCCGGCACCAGTGAGCTGCCGGCCGCAGTGAACTCCCGGCACCAGTACGTACCCCCGGCCCCAGTGCGTAGCGCCCGGCACGACCGAGCGGGCCTGGGCTAGTGCGCGGCCTCGTGCCAGCTCGCTCCCACACCCACCGAGACGTCCAACGGAACCGTGAGGTCAGCCGCAGCCCCCATCTGCTCGCGCACCAGCAGCTCCATGGTGTCCCGCTCACCGGGCGCAATCTCGAGCACCAGCTCATCATGTACCTGGAGCAGCATGCGGGAGGAGAGACCCTGCCTGCGCAATTCGGCGTCGACGCCGAGCATCGCCTTCTTGATGATGTCGGCAGCCGAACCCTGGATGGGCGCGTTCAACGCCGCCCGTTCAGCCATTTCCCGCAACTGCCGGTTGTCGCTGGAAAGATCCGGCAGGTACCGGCGGCGGCCCTCGATGGTGGACGTGAACCCGTCGACCCGTGCCTGCTCCACGACACCGCGCAGGTAGTCGCGGACGGCGCCGAACCGGTCGAAGTAGTCGCCCATCAGGGTGCGGGCCTCGTCCACCGAAATGGCGAGCTGCTTGGAGAGTCCAAACGAGCTCAGACCGTAGACCAGGCCGTAGGACATCGCTTTCACCTTGGACCGCATCGCGCTGGTGACCTCGGCGGGTGCGACGCCGAAAATGTGGGCACCGACAAACCGGTGCAGGTCCTCCCCATCGCGGAACGCCTGGATGAGGCCCTCATCCCCGGACAGGTGCGCCATGATGCGCATTTCAATCTGCGAGTAGTCGGCGGTCATCAGGCAGTCAAAGCCGTCACCGACGACGAACACCTCGCGGATCCGCCGGCCTTCGTCGGAGCGCACCGGGATGTTCTGCAGGTTCGGGTTGGTCGAGGAGAGCCGTCCCGTGGCCGCGATGGTCTGGACGTACGTGGTGTGGATCCGGCCGTCGTCGGCCACTGACTTCCGCAGCCCCTCGACCGTCTGACGGAGTTTGGAGGCGTCCCTGTGAGCCAGGAGCTGTTCAAGGAACGGATGCCCGGTCTTCACGATCAGGTCAGTCAGCGCATCGGCGTCGGTTGAGTAGCCGGTCTTGATCTTCTTGGTCTTGGGCAGTTCAAGCTCGTCGAACAGGACCGCCTGCAGCTGCTTGGGCGACCCCAGGTTGATTTCCTTGCCGATGATCCTGAACGCCTCGGCGCTCGTGGTGCTCATGGTCGCCGAAAAATCATCAAACAACTGGTCCAACCGGTCCATCGCCACGGATACGCCGGTGAGCTCCATTTCCGCCAGCACCTCGGCCAGGGGCAGTTCGAGCCCGCCGAGCAACTGGTTGGCGCCCCGCTCCACCAGTTGGCCGGCGAAGTACTCGCTGAGCTGCAGGGCGGCGAAGGCGCGGGCGACGGCGGGGGACGCGACATCCTCGTCTTCCAGCTGGAGCGCGAGCTGCCCCCCGGTGGTCCCTGCGGCGGGCGCGATCGACATTTTCAGGTGCGATTGGCTCAGGTCCGCCAGATCGTAGGCCCGACGGTCCGGCTGGATCAGGTACCCGGAGATGGCCGTGTCATCCACCACCCCGGCAAGTTTCAGCCCGCGCGCGGCGAGTAGTTTGTAGGCGGCTTTGAAGTCATGGGCCACCTTGGGTGCACTGAGGTCACCCAGCCAGCCGGCAAGCACCTGCTCAGCCTCAGCGTCGAGCGTCTCCAGATCCAGGTACGCCGCGGCGGTCGAGGTGACAATCGCCAGCCCGACGACGTCGTCGTTCCCGGTCGTTGACTGGGTCACCAGCTGGATGGCTGCGATGGCCTGGTTGGTCGCTTTGAACCATTCGGTCAGGTCGGCCGCGCTGGTCAGGACCACGTGCTCCGGCGGGGTCATTTCGTCGTGGGACTCGGCGGCGTCTTCTTCCCCGAACAGGTCGAAGAGGCGTTTGCGGAGGACGTTGAATTGGAGGGAGTCGAACAGCTCCTCGACGGCCGGGCGGTCGGGGGTCCTGGACACCATCGTGTCCAGCTCAACCGGCAGGTCCAGGTCAAGGTGCAACTGGTTCAGGCGGCGGTTGCGCTTCACCAGCTCGATGTGCTCCCGGAGCGAGTCCCCCACCTTCCCCTTGATGGCGTCGAGGTTCTCGAGGATGCCGTCCAGTCCGCCGTACAGCTTGATCCACTTGGCAGCAGTCTTGGGGCCCACTCCTGGGACTCCCGGCAGGTTGTCGGCGGTTTCCCCGACCAGCGCGGCCAGGTCGGAATACTTGTCCGGCGGGACGAGGTACTTCTCCTCCACAGCCTGCGCATCCATTTGCGGAATGTTGGTGACACCCTGCTTCGGATACAGCACGGTGACGCGGTCGTTGACCAGCTGGAAGGCATCGCGGTCACCGCTGACCACCTGAACGTCCCAGCCTTCGGCGGCGGCCCGAACCGAGAGGGTGGCGATGATGTCGTCGGCCTCGTACCCCTCCATCGACAGGGTGGGGATGTGCATCGCCTGCATCACCTTGATGATGAGGTCCACCTGGCCATGGAATTCCGTCGGCGTCTTCGCGCGGCCCGCCTTGTACTCGGTGTACTCCTCGGTCCTGAACGTTGGGGTGCTCAGGTCCAGTGCCACCGCCACATGGGTGGGCTTCTGGTCCCTGATCAGGTTGATCAGCATCGCCGTGAACCCGTAGACGGCATTGGTGTGCTGTCCCGTGTCGGTGGAGAAGTTCTCGGCCGGCAGGGCGTAGAACGCCCGGTAGGCCATCGAGTGGCCATCAATGACGAGGAGGCGATTACGGGATCCGTCGGCCGGCCCGGTGGCCGTCGGCGGAGCGTCAGTCAGAGTCGTGGCGGCTACGGGAACATCGGGTTTGGTTGTTTGACTCACAGGTGCCAGCCTAGTTCCCATGACCGACAATTACACTCCGGAGTCGTCCGGACAGGAACCGCCCGCCAACCCGTTCGCTGCCGAGCTGGCCGCCGCCGGTGTGCCTGAAGAGATGCACGACTGGCTCAGCGGCCACGGCATCGGTCGCCTCGCCGCGAAAATGGGAATTGTGTTCACCGAGATGACCGCTGGCCGGCTGGTTGCCACCATGCCGGTTGAAGGGAACGAACAGGTTGCCGGAATCCTCCACGGGGGCGCGCATCTGGTCCTGGCCGAGACGCTGGGCTCCTTCGCCGCAGGCCTGCACGCTGGCCGGGACCGCCAGGCGATGGGGATTGAGATCAGTGCAACCCATCACCGGTCGGCGTCGTCGGGCCTGGTTACCGGCACCGCGACAGCCGTCCATCTGGGCCGCACGCTGACCACCCACGAAGTGGTGATGACCGACGACGACGGCCGCCGGCTCTCCACCGCCCGGATCACCAACATCATCCGCGACCTCCGCTGACGAACCTGCTGACCCCGGCCGTAGACCGTCCAACCGGCCCCTGAAAGGGCCCCGAGGGAAAGGACCGCCGGTTGCAAGCGGCGGTCCTGACCCGGAGGGCCGTTTCTGATCGAAAGGGCCCCGTTTCTGCGCGAAAGTGCCCCGCCGCCCCCGAGTGGGTGAACTATTGCAGGGAGCATTGACAAGGTTCGAAAGTCTGAGGATGCTGGCATTCACAGCGGTTCACCGTTTCAGCGGATAGGGGGCGCCTCTCCCCGATGATGCAGGAAGTGGGGACGGGTATGTCTACGAGCATTCCGGTCCAATGGAATTTGAAATTGTTGGGGTACTGGCGTCTAGAACGTGAGCACCAGCCGGTCACTGTCGCGTTCCGGCAGCAGCGGCTCATCGCTGCGCTGGCCCTGCGCGGCGGCCGTCGACGAAGCTACATCGCGGGGCTCCTGTGGCCCGACCGTACCGATGCGCAAGCCTCGGGAAGCCTGCGTGCCTGCCTGTGGAACATTGCCCACCAGCTTCCCGGTCTCCTGCAGCCAGCCAGCGATCCGCTTGCCCTCGCCCCGGGAATTGTGATCGACGTCGACGAGCTGCTCGCCCGCGTGGATCGGGTCAACCGAACGGGCCTGCTCGACGTCGGTGCACTGGTAAGGGAGGGGCTGGCCGGTGACCTTCAGACGGCGGACCTCCTGCCGGGCTGGGATGAAGACTGGCTGCGGGTAGATCAGGACAGGCTCTTCAGGCAGCGGCTCGCCGCCTTGGAGGACCTGGCCAACGCCTACCTGGCTCAGGGCCAGCTCTCGCCCGCCCTCGACGCGGCGACGGCCGCTGTCGCGTTGGACCCGCTCCTGGAGAGCGTGCAACGGACGCTCTTGCGGATTCATCTGGCGGCTGGCAACCATGGTTCGGCAATCCGCAGCTATCGCACCTATCTGACGACCCTCAACCGGGAGTGCGGGGTCAGGCCGTCCACCCGGATCACGGACCTCATCCGTCCGCTGCTCCAGGCGCAGGAGCCCACAGTGCGCGCGGAACCAGCGCCCACCTTCAGCGCCATCCTGCACCCGTCCTTCGAGTAGGTCCAGCCATGTCAGAGCCTGCTGCCGGCCCGCAACCCCCGTTACCCCCTCCCCTCGCGCCACCGACGAACCGCACCTGGCGGGAACAGGCGATCACCACCGCCGCCCAGTTGCGGACCCTCGCGGAATGGGTCAGCCTCATCGACCCCCCAGCGGGGGCGCCGCCAGGCCAGGCCAGCGCGAAGACCGCCCTGGACCACGCAATCACGTGGCACCTCAACGAAGCGTCCACCGTCGCGGAGCAGAAGTCGCCGGCCATTCAGACCTCATTCAATGGAGCAGTGGTGGAACGGGTCCTCAGCCAACTTGACGCCGCGCAGGTGGCACTTCTGCTGCGGGCACCGTTGGACTACGTCCAGTCGCAACTGCCGGGGATCCAGGCGCACGCCCGGCAGCACCTGAAGCGGGGAGACCCGCACCGGGTCGCTGTCGAAGACGTCGTGGCAGCGTCACTTGGCACCCCCCTGGATGAATCCGGGCGGATGACCCTGGTGGCTGCGTTCAGGGCGTCGTGCCTCGAGTCCCGGGAGGAATTCTCGCGGGTGCGCAGCTTCCGCAACGTGCTCATCATGGGCGCGCTCGTCCTGACCGTACTGGCGACGGCCCTCGCCGTCGCTGGCTGGATCCGGCCGGAGGAGCTGCGGCTGTGTTTCGAACCAGCCGAGGGCGTTGCCTGCCCCACGGGCAACAGGCCCCGGCCCTGGGATGTGTTCTTCATCGAATCGTTCGGACTGATAGCGGCGGCCGTCTCAGGTGCCGCTTCGCTCCGCCATGTCAGGGGCACCTCGACCCCCTTCGGTCTCCCACTGGCCCTGGCAATTCTGAAGCTCCCCGCAGGTGCGCTGACGGCAGTACTGGGACTGCAGCTCATGCGCGGCGGCTTCGTCCCCGGGTTGAGCGATCTGGACAATCCCGCCCAGATCGTGGCCTGGGCGATCACCTTCGGCGCCGCCCAACAGTTGTTCACCGGGCTGGTGGACCGGCAGGCGCAAAACGTGCTCGACGACGTCGGCGGCAAAACCGGTGGCACCGCGAACACCAACGGGCCGTAGCCGACTGCGCGGCGCCAGCCGGGAGTGCGTCCCGGACGTCGCTGCTACTGGATGTCGCTGCTACCGGACGTCGCTGCTACTGGATGTCGCTGTCGGGCGGAGGCAGGAGGAAGCGAGTCTCACCGTCCACGGAGGACACCCCCTCGACCGCTTCCAGATCCGGCCGGCAGTTCTCCGGCGCTGAGCCGGTGATCATGCCCACGTTGCCGAGCACCCGGTCAACCTCCAACCCGCAGGACCGCAACTGTTCCGCGACCTCCTGGATCGCGGAACGATGCAGGTCATCAACGGTGACGGTGAAGATCATGACCCCTCATTCCTGCGGTGCCATCACCAGACCGGAGCCGACGTCGACCGATGCCTGCAGCAACCGTTGGCTCTCCTGAGCCATCAGGGACCACAGCTCTCGCCCCCGGTAGCCTGATGCCTGCGCCCAGAGGGCTGCGACTCCCGCAGCGTGCGGCGTGGCCATCGAGGTGCCGCTGATGGTGTTGTACCGGTCGGGCATCAGCCAGGACGAACGCACCTGGAAACCCGGGCCAGCCACATCCAATTGCCCGCCCCGGATGGGGAGCGTCCTCGCGGAGAAGAAGGCCATCTCGAGGTGCTGGTCCAGCGCGCCCACCGCCATGATGAACGGGCTGTTTGCGGGCGCCCCGACAAAGCCGAAGTCCCCTTGCCGGCGGTCCGCGCCGTTCCCGGCGGCGGC
>NZ_ASZW01000273.1:0-9534 GCF_000468215.1 Arthrobacter sp. CAL618
TGCACCTGCGGAATGTCGGCCCCAAGCGACATCGAAATCACGGCGCACCCGTTCGCCATGGCCCAGTCGATTCCGGCGATGATGCCGCCGTCGCTGCCCGACCCCGAGTCGCCGAGTACCTTCCCCGCGAAGATTTCCGCCTCGTAGGCCACGCCATACGCCGGGCCTTCGGATGGCGACCGCGGGCCACAGGAGGTCCCGATGCAGTGGGTGCCGTGTCCGTGCCCGTCCTGGGCCGTCTCACCGGGTACGAAAGACTCAACGGTGATTTGCCGGCCGGCGAAGTCCGGGTGGCTTGAGTCGAACCCGGTGTCCAGCACCGCGACCCGGATACCCTCGCCGCTGAAGGGGGATGTGTCCGCGGCGACGGCCTGAAGCCCCCAGGTGAGCTGCGCGCTGTCCTGGAACGACGACGAGGCTCCCCCGGGCTCGTCGGTGAGCACGTGGTGGATGAGTTCCGGGGAGACGGAGATGACGGTGCCCTCGTCGGACGACGAGCTGAGTGCCCGCTGCTGTTGCGGATCTGCGGACACGACAGCAACCCCGAGGTGGGAATAATACGTGGCATCAGCTCCCTCAGTGTCGGCTGGAGATGCGGCACGGGTGCCGAAGTCGCGGGAATCAGCGACATGGGACATGCCCGCAGCAGACCGAAGCAGCTCTGGAGCGTTCTCCTCGGCGTCGGCGAAAACAACTATGAAACGACCGGTGGTCTCCGGTTCCTGACCGCGGGGTCGGCTACCTGAGGACTCAGATTCAATCATGGTGGCACTCTACCTCTGGGTTCCTATGGGATAAAGACCCAACATAACGCCGCCGACGTTACTGCGGCGTTACTCGAGAAGCACCGGGCGGCAACAGCCTGGACCGCTGATTGACGGTAACAGCCGAGTAACGCCCGTGACGGGAGGATAGGACGAAGGCCAGACCCACCGGAAGAAGACCGCCATGACCGATAACCCCCAGCCCACGCCCAGTGCGATCAGGCTGATCTTCGAGTACGACGGCGACGACGTCCGGCTGATTCTGCAGCAACCCGTCGATGTCGCCGTCACCGGGTTTGATGCACACCCGGAGGTGAGAGCCGGCCGCTACGCCGAGGTGCGGGATGCCGACGACACGCCCCTGACCCGGGTGCCGGTGCGGACCAGTGACCTTCACAGCGCTGAGGTGTTCCCGGAAACTCCGGGCGAGCCCATCACCAGGGTCCAGGTGGAGCGGCCCACTGGCGCTTTCACCGTCGTCGTCCCGGCCCCGGCCGCTGCACGGTCCATCGCCTTGATCGACGTTGCGGCTCCCGATCCGGAGGACACCGGCAGCCGGGATGCTGCACCGCCCGGCGACGGCGGGGACGGCCGACAACTCGATGGTTTCCGCGTCACCGACATCACCAGCTTTGCCATCGAGGGACGAGGTGACACGAAATGACCACCGCCGATGGGACAGTGATTGGCACCACCCAGATCCGGGGCTCGGCGCCGCGAAACCGGGCCTTCAATGTGGTGCTCCTGGGGGATGGGTTCCGGGCGGCGGAGCAGGCCTCCTTCGATACCGCCTGCACCGCACTGGCGAATGCGTTCCTTGGTACACCGCCATTCAACGAACTGGCGCCAGCCATCAACATCTTCCGGGTCAATGTCTCGTCAACCGATTCCGGTGCAGACGATCCGGCGGCTGCGGGCGGCACGGGCGCAACCGTCCGAACCTACTTCGATTCCACGTTCGGCGGCAACGGCATCAGACGTCTGCTGCTGTGCAACGCCGCGACAGCCCTGACGGTCGCTGCTGCCCAGGTACCGGAATTCACCACAGTGCTGCTGATCGTCAATTCGACGATTTACGGTGGCAGCGGCGGATCCATCGGGACGTATTCGCTGGCGGCGAGCGCCACCGAAATCGGGATCCACGAGATGGGACACACCGCGTTCGGGCTCGCCGATGAGTACCCGTACTATGCTGGCGGCGACGAAACCGGCCAGGACCACCATCCCGGTCCGGAGCCGGGGGCACCGAACGTCACGATCAACCGGAACCGGGCGTCCCTGAAGTGGCGGTGGGCCGTCAACGCGGCAACCGCCATCCCCACCATGACCAACCCGGACTGCAGCACAGTGGATTCACGTCCCAGCCCAGTGGCCGACGGGACGGTCGGGGCTTTTGAAGGGGCCCACTATTACCACTGCGGCGCGTTCCGGCCGGAGTTTGCCTGCAAGATGCGCGACCTGGGGGTGCCGTTCTGCCGGATCTGCCGGCAGGTGATCTGGAACCGAATCGGACCGCTGGCGGCGTTGACCGCGCGGGCAAAGACGCCCCTCACGGTAATCGATAGGTACCCCGAACACCTCGATGTGTTCGCCGTCGCATCCGACGGGCGCACCATGTCCAACTGGTGGGACCAGAGCAGCGGCTGGGCGGGATGGTTCCAGCTCATGGGGGGCATCGCCTCACCGGGAGGTGCGGGATCACCGGTGACCGCCGTCGCCCGGTACTCCGGACATCTGGATCTGTTCACCGTCGGGACCGATAACCGGGTGTACAGCGCGTGGTGGAGCTCATCGGGTGGCTGGTCCAACTGGTTCCAACTCGGCACCCTGGTTGCCCGGGCCGGGGCGACCGTGAACGTCCTCGCACGGTACGCCGACCACCTCGATGTGTTCACCACCGCCGCGGACGGCAGGATCATGTCCATCTGGTGGGACGTGCGGACCGGCTGGTCCGGGTGGTTCCAGGTCTCAGGGGGTGTCGCGGCAGCCGGTGCGACCGTCACGGCCATTGCACGGTACCCGTTCCATCTGGATCTATTCACGATCGGCACCGACAACCGGGTCTGGAGTTGTTGGTGGGATGATCGCAGCGGCTGGTCCCGTTGGTTCCAGGTCGGCGCGCAGCTCGCCCGGCCTGATGCGACAGTCACTGTGGTGGCCCGCCACCCAGATCATTTGGACCTGTTCACCACTGCCCCTGACGGCAAGATCATGTCCACCTGGTGGAGCGCCCGCACTGGTTGGGGCAGCTGGTTCCAGGTCTCCGGAGGCGTGGCGTCCGCCGGATCACCGGTCACTGCAGTTGCGCGGTATTCCAACCACCTGGACCTCTTCACCGTCGGCACGGACAACCGGATCTACAGCACCTGGTGGCACGACACCACCGGGTGGGCAGGATGGTTCAACATTTCGGGCGGCGTCGCGAAACCGGGCAGCCAGGTCGCCGCCGTGTCTCGGGTGACCGAACATTTGGATGTATTCGTCATCGGATCGGACAGCGTCGTCTACAGCACGTGGTGGAACGCATCGACGGGGTGGGCTGGGTGGTTTCAACTGGGTATCACCTGACCTACCACCAGCGACGTATGCTCTTCGCATGGCCAAATTCTTCGATGTGCACCCCGACGATCCACAGCCGCGCGCAATCGGGCAGATCGTCGACGTCGTCAGGTCCGGCGGGCTCATCGCCTACCCGACGGACTCTTGCTACGCGCTCGGCGCGCAGCTGGGCAACAAGGACGCGCTGGACCGCATCCGCTCCATCCGGAAGCTCGACAACAAGCACCACTTCACGCTGGTCTGCAAGGATTTCGCGCAGCTTGGCCAGTTCGTCCACATCAATAACGATGTTTTCCGCAGCATCAAGGCCGTAACGCCAGGCAGCTACACGTTCATCCTGCCGGCCACCAAGGAGGTGCCGCGCCGGTTGCTGCACCCCAAGAAGAAGACCGTGGGTGTCAGGATTCCGGATCACCGGATGGTGCAGGCCCTGCTCGCCGAGCTTGGCGAACCGTTGCTGTCCAGC
The DNA here is from genome assembly GCF_000468215.1 of Arthrobacter sp. CAL618. Lineage (NCBI taxonomy): Bacteria > Bacillati > Actinomycetota > Actinomycetes > Micrococcales > Micrococcaceae > Arthrobacter > Arthrobacter sp. CAL618. The sequence continues at coordinate 3,790 of NZ_ASZW01000273.1, forward strand.
ACCCTTCTGCTGCCCGATCAGGAAACGCCGCTGACCCAAGGCTGGGAAATCAAGGAAGAGCTCGACCACCAGGTGGATGCGGTCATCGATTCGGGCGACTGCGGCGCCGAACCGACCACCGTGATCGACTTTTCCAGCGGCTCCGCCGAAGTGGTGCGTCACGGCATGGGCGACCCGTCCCGGTTCGAGTGAGTGGTGTTGCCAGCTACGTGGGGTATTCTCAGCCCTAGACGGCCTCGGTTACCGTCGTTTTGGGCATTCATCACCGTCTGACCGCACGGCGAGCCAGCACGTTAAGGTATCCCGTGAACAGACAGCACCGCTCTCAGACAGGCAAGATCCTTCCTGTTTCGTCCTGCGAGGCGCCCCACGAATCAGCTACGCGGTACGAACTGCGCGCCTCACTCTCGACTCGCACCGTTAGAGGTTTCCCAGCACCGGCAGTAAACCCGTCGCCCAGGGCAGACCTTGCCCGGGGATGAACACCGTCGACCGGCTGGAGGCCAGACATGAGCTATTCAAACGAACTAACCATCAAACGGCTGCGTGATAGTGGCGCCGACAAGGATCTCCTCCATCAGTTGGAGCAGGTCGATGCGGAGATCGACGTGATTCTCCGGTCGGGCGGGACCTCACAGGATGTGAGGGAAACCCAGCAACTTTTTGACGATTTGTCGGCTGCCGCGGTCGACGCAGCTGTCCAGCCCGTCCCCTCGGGACACACGGGCGCTGGACACCAGACGCAATAATAAGACCATGACACGCACCGAATCTCTTGAGATCGAACGCAAGTACGACGTCGGCACCCATGAGGTGGTCCCCGACCTCACCGGCATCACCGGCGTGGCCAGCGCGGACGACGGCGGTACCGTGGTTCTGGAAGCCCTGTACTTCGATCTGCCGGACCGGTCGCTGCTGCGCCACGGAATAACCCTGCGACGGCGGCGCGGGGGCAAAGACGAGGGCTGGCATACCAAGTTCCCGGCGGACGCGGACCGGCTCGAGGTCCAGGTGCCGCTGTCCGGCACGGGCGATACACCGCCGTCGGAGGTACTCGATCTGGTTCGGGTCCATGTCAGGAATAGTGCCCTCGAACCAGTTGCACGAATCACGACCACCCGCACCATCACCACTCTGGTGGATGCGGCTGGCACCCCGCTGATCGAAATCAGCGATGATGTGGTCGACGCAGAGGACCTGACCACCGGCGTCGAACGGTCCTGGCGGGAATGGGAAGCAGAAGTGCAGGGCGGAGAACCCGCTCCCGATGATGCCAGGCAGGCCCTGGTGGACGCCGTCGAGCACTCCTTGTTGAACGCTGGCGCCGCCCCAGCCGCCAGCACGTCGAAACTGGCCCGGGCCATGGGTGGCCAACCCCAGCTCGCTCCGGTCCACGGTAAGCCCGGCTCTGTCCGGAATGTGCTGACCGCTTCGTTCCGCCAGGTGGCCGCCGAACTGGTGGCGTGGGATCCGCGGGTGCGCCGCCACGAGGCAGGTTCGCTGCACCAGTTGCGGGTGAAGGCTCGCACTCTGCGTAGCATGCTGAAGACCTATCGGCCGCTGCTGGAGGGCGGCCCGGCGGGCGAGCTCGAAGGTCAGCTGAAGTCACTCGGCCGGAATCTCAGCGCCGCCCGTGACGCGGAAGTGATGCAGGCGCTGATCGTGACCCGCATTGCCAACCGGCCACCGGGGTCAATCCCCCGGCACGTGATGAGGCGGTTGGACAAGTCATCGGCCGCCCGGTACCAGAAGGCCTACTCGGCAGTCCTCCGGGACCTCAATTCCGCTGAATACTTCGCTACCCTTGATGCCCTTGACGAGTTCACCGCCCGGGTCCCGCTGAAGGGCGAGAAGAACAACGGCGGGAAGGCTGCCACGAACCTTCCGCCAGCGGTCAACCGCCAGCAGGAGATCGTGGTGAAATCCGCTCAACGTGCCAGCCGCGCATCAGATCTGGACTCCCAGCTGGAGTTGCTGCATGAGGTGCGCAAGAGGTCCAAGCGCCTGCGCTACGCGATCAGGTCGGTTGAGGGGGCCTCGGGATTCGCTTTCGGCGGGCAGGTGGGAAAGTCAATGAAGTCGTCGGAGAAGATCCAGGACATTCTGGGAACCCACCGCGACAGCGTCCTCTTTCAGGAGTATCTCCTCAAAGCATCCCGTGCGGCGCGACGGGCCGGAGAGAACACTTACGCCTACGGAGTGCTTCATGAGGCCGAGAATTCGATCCAGGCCGATGCTGAAAGAAAATTCCGGAAGAGCATCAGGAAGCTCAGCTGACCGGAGAGCGCACACCATGACCCACCCCACCCAGCCTTGGAACCGCTCACGGTGGGATGCTTCCGCCGAGCTGCCGGAGCGAAACAACGGCGGCTTCGGAGAGTGCTAGCAGGTCAGCGGTCGCGTCGGATCACCGGTCCTGGTAGTTCACCAGTCCTGCCAGCGGCGGTTGCCCTGAAGCGGGATGGCGCGTCGCGCGGGGCCCCGCTGTTCGCTGTCTTCCGTGGCCCACGAGATGAGCACGGCTGGCTTTTTTCCCCGCAGATAGCCACTGAACGTGGCCTCCCCCGAGGTCTGCATGGTGCTTCGCAGATTCGAGGACTCCACAGCGAACTGCTCGAATTGCACGTCGACCGCAGTTGCCTTGGCTGATCCGGTGTTGGTCAACACCCAGATGTTGTCCTTCTGCCAGTACACGGCCCAGTCAGCTTCCCGCAGCCGAGGGGGTTCAGGCACTTCAACCTGACCGGCGGTCACAGCCTCGGGCGTGCGGCGATGACGGTCCGCAGCAATCGCTGCCCACCCGCCGGCAAAGCCGAATCCCGCGGCAACAATCGCCATCACAGGGAACCGGATCCAGTCCATCACTCGTTCCCCAATCCGCTTTCAGTCGGTCACCCGGTAAGCAATTAGCCGCCCGTGGTGTTGCCGCGTCCCCGTGAAATCTAGCACTGAGCCGACCACACTTTTGACGCTGCCCCGCTGAAAGGTCCGGGTCGGGTGCTACGCTTATTTCGTTCGAATATATGTACTAATCGAGGGATGCCGTGACCGTTGTAGCCCATATTGCTCAGTTACACGGAACCCCGCCAGGCCACTTCACCGACGTCGCGCCGGTCTCCGTTCCCGCAGGTTTCCCCTCGCCCGCACAGGACTATTACGACGGCGGGATTGACCTCAACAAACACCTGATCAAAGACACCACCTGTACTTTCATCGTGAGGGTCTCCGGCGACAGCATGTCCGGCGCCGGTATCAACGACGGGGATGAGCTGATCGTGGACCGGTCGTTGGCGCCCCACCACGGCTCGGTGGTGGTGGCGATCCTGGACGGCGAGTTGACGATCAAACGGCTACACCTTGGCGCCACCGGGGTCATCCTCAAAGCGGAAAATCGCGACTATCCGGACATCACTGTCGCTGAACTGTCCGACTTGTCGGTGTGGGGGGTAGTCACCCGCTGCCTGCACTACGTGTAAGCCGCTGCGATGACCGATTACCATTCCCGGATGCCCGATGGCCCGGGCCATTACCCGTCGGCGGCAGCAGCCGACCGTACCAAACCGTCCCGGATAGCTCTCGTCGACGTCAACAGCTTCTACGTCAGCTGCGAACGTGTCTTCGATCCCAGCCTGGCGGGCGTCCCGGTGGTGGTCTTGTCAAACAACGACGGCTGCGTGGTGGCCCGGTCCAATGAGGCGAAAGCCCTCGGCATTCCGCTCGGCGAGCCGTGGTTCAAAATCTCCGCCCAAGCTCCCGGCTGGGGGCTCATTCAGCGCTCCAGCAACTATGAGCTCTACGGAGACCTGAGTTCACGGGCCATGGAGCTGATGGGACGCTTCGCCGCCTGGCAGGAGGTGTACTCGATCGATGAGTCCTTTCTTGGTCTCGCGGGTTCGCCGCAGTCCTTACAGGATCAAGGCTGGGCCATCCGGGCCGCCATGGCGCTGCACACGGGGTTGCCGGTCTGCGTCGGAATCGCCCCGACCAAGACCCTTGCCAAGTTCGCCAACCGGGTGGCCAAACAAAACCCTGCGATGGGTGGCGTCTGCAATCTCGACACCATGCCCGGGGCCCACATCGACCACATCATGTCGCGGGTCCCGGTCACCGGGGTCTGGGGTATTGCTGGCCGGCTCGGAAAACGGCTCAATGCCATCGGCGTGTTTACCATCGCTGACCTTCGTGCCGCTGACCCGTTGTTGATGCGACGGAAATTCTCGGTCCTCATGCAGCGCACCATCCTGGAGCTGCGCGGTGTGCCGTGCATCGAACTGGAAACGGAGCGCGCGGACAAAAAGCAGATGATCTTTTCCCGCTCATTTTCGACGCCGGTCACTACGCTCGCTGGAATGCATCAGGTGATGAGTCTCTACGCGCAGGCCGCGGCGGTGCGCCTGTCCCGGGCGAAGCAACTCGCCAAGAGCATGACCGTCTTTGCTGGCACATCACATTTCCACCGGACTGCTTCCTCCTTCCCGTCCGTGACCGTGAGACTGACCGCCCCGACCGCTGATCCGGTGGTCCTGACGCGGGCGGCTGTCGGGGCCCTTGAGGGACACCTTGGGGAGGGGGTCCCCTACGCTCGGGCCGGGGTGATGCTCACCGATCTGTCCCCCGCCGGGTTTCAACCGCAACTGGACGTCTTCGTTTCGGTGCACGAGCGGCGCAACATCGGAGCGCTCCTCGGCGAGGTGACCCAGAAGTACGGTACGGGAAGTATCGGACTGGGTCGGGCCGGTATGTGCGCCCCGGCCGATTGGACCATGAGCCGCCGGTATTCCTCCCCCCGGTACACCACCGAGTGGGATGAACTCGCCATTGTGAAAGCCGACTGAGTAAGGCCAACTGAGTAAAAGCCGACTGGATGAAAGTACTGCCGACCACTGACCACGGGTGGGCCTTGGTCCCCCTCAAGCAAATGACTCTGCGGCCGGTTCTGAATTCGCCGGCACGATAGGCCCCGCCGGTGACGCGCGCGGTATTGTCCCGATACTGGCGCTGCCTGGTCACAGTACTTCCCGGGACCGGGTGCTAGGCGATTGCGTCCTGTCTGGCCCTACCCGAGAGCTCGAGAACCCGCTCGCACAGCGCGGCCTCTTCCTGATTGTGGGTGACCATCACCACGAACCTGTCGGCCAGTCCAGCACGCAGATCGGCCAGCAGATCCCGGGCCGCCACCGGGTCGAGGTGGGCGGTCGGTTCGTCGAGGAGCACGACGTCGGCCCTCGTCAGCAGGGCCCGGCCAACGGCGAGGCGTTGTTGCTGCCCGCCGGAAAGCCAGGTGCCGCCCGGCCCAACCTGGGTATCCAGTCCTGCGGGCAGGTTATGCACAAAATCGCCCAACCCGGCCCGGGCCAAAGCGGCAGCAAGTTCAGCCTCGGATGGTGGGTCGGCCGGGGTGCGGGCCAGGGCGAGGTTGGCCCGGATACTGGATTGGAACAGGTGGGCTTCCTGGGGGCACCACGCGATGCGCGGCGCACCGGTGGCGNCGTTCCGGCCCGCGCCAGACCGACGGGTTCCCCGTTGATCAGATAGCTTCCCTCCCGCATCGGCAGGAATCCGAGCAGCGCACCGAGCAGGGTCGATTTCCCGCTCCCGGAAGGGCCGGTCACCGCAAGCCACTCCCCCCGGCGGAGATCCAGGGACACGTCCGAGAACGCGGGAGCCGTCTGATCCGGGTAGGTGTAGGAAGCGCCCCGCAGCTCGAGCGAAGAGACGCTGGCCCCCGGCGGCCGTTCGGCGCGG
>NZ_ASZW01000274.1:0-14105 GCF_000468215.1 Arthrobacter sp. CAL618
CCGCCCGCCACGCTCCGAGGTGGTGAATGGCAGTGTTGACGGCGATGAAGGGTTCAATCAGGGCGAGCTGCATCAGGATGACGACGGCGGCGGCGGCCGGGTTCACACCGTCAGCTGAGCTCAACATGGCCAGGGAACCCAGCGAACAGGTCAAGACGGTGAGGGCGTTGGCTAATCCCTGCGCCCAGGCGCTACGGTCCAGCTTTGCGGACAGCTCGGCCTCCAGAGCACGAAGATCCGACCGCAGTACCCCGGCCGCCGAGTTGGCGCTGAGATCCGGCGCGGCTGCCAGCATCCGGGCCGTGATGTCGAGAATTTCGGCTTTGAGACCAACCGCCGCCCGACGCGCTGAGCGGTCCGCGGCGAGGACGAGCAACGGGGACACCACCAGACACATCGTCACCAGCACCAGTTGCGACGGCAGGCCGGCAGGAAGCACCACAGCGGTGGTGACGGACGCGGCAACTGCCGTGAGGACGCCGACCAGCGGGGCAAACACGGCTCGCGGCGTGAGGTCGCGTAGCTCATCGACGTCACCGACCAGCTGTTCGAGGACTTTGCCCCCGCGGGCCAGTTTCCGCCACGCTGCCGGGCGCTCCAGCAACCCGTTCCACAACCGCAACCGCAACCTGTCGGTGCTCTCGAAGACCGCATCGTGGAGGCGAAGGCGCTCGCAGTACCGCAATACGGATCGGCCGATCCCGAAGAAGCGCACTCCGACAATCGCCGTCAGCAAATACAGGATGGGGATCTGTTCAGAAGCTCTCACGATCATCCAGCCGGAGACCGCCGTCAGCGCGACGGCGAACAGGGTTGCGCCCGCACCGAAGAGCAACGCGGACACAAACCGGCGTCGCCACGGTTGCACCATCGCTACGCTGCGCGTCAGGGAGACCCGTCCCGCCGACACCGGCACATCCTTGCCCACACCGGAAGGCACGCTCAGTCCGTCAGGCTGCAGCGCGGAGTCAGCGTTCGCGGTGTTCCCAGTGTTCCCAGTGTTCCCAGTGTTCGCGGCTAACCTGGCACCGCCGTCGTGCCCGGCAGCGGAACCACCGGACACGCCAATCGTCTGGTCGGCCAGGGACGCCGTCTCGGGGTTATGCGCTACGAGCAGGATCGTCGTGCGCCCCCGCAGACGTGCCAGTGCTGCCTCCACGGATCGGGCGCCCTGTGCGTCCAGGTGGGCTGTTGGCTCATCGGCCAGGAGCAGGGCGATGTCGGAGTGAGCGATTCGTGCCAGTGCTCGCGCCACCGCGACCCGACGCAGCTCGCCTGGGCTCAGGTCGCCGGTGCGAGCGTCAAGTAATCCCGTGGCGTCCACCTGGTTCAGTGCCCGCGCCGCTGCTTCCCTCCGCTCAGCGGCGCTGTCCAGACCGGAGTAGAGACCGATTTCGTCAGCGACCGTTTCTGCCACCAGGACCGGATGCTGCGGGATCCAGGCAATCTCTTGCCGGTGTACCCCCGTGATGGTGCCGGCAACGCGGGTCCCCGCCCCGTCTCCGCGGAGCCCTGCCAGAACCTGAAGCACCGAGGTCTTTCCAGCGCCGCTGGGGCCGGTGAGCACGCTAATCGTTCCACGGGGCAGCGTGAAGGTCAGGCCGTCAACCACGGTTCCGTCCCGCCCGCCGTACCCAATCGTGAGGCCGCTGACGGTGATCGCTGGGCTGTCCGCGACGGCGACGGCGCCGGGTAGCAGGACGCGGCTCCGTGGGGCGTCGGTGATCCGGCGGGACCGCTCAAGCGCGTCGAGGCCTTCCTCGCTCGCGTGGTGTGCTGCGCCGAGGTCGCGGAGCGGTTGGTAGCACTCGGGGGCAAGGATCAGCGCCAGCAGGCCAATTTCGAGACTGAGATCGCCGCCGATGAGCCGGACCCCGATGACCACCGCGACCAGTGCCACTGAGATGGTGGCGATCAGTTCGAGGGCAAGGGAGGACAGAAACGCAACCTTCAGCGTTTCAATGGTTTTGGTCCGGTATTGCCCGGCGACGTCCCGGAGTGCCCTGGTCTGGCTGCCCGCCCGGCCCAGGCCGACGAGAACCGGCAGTCCGCGGGACAGTTCGAGGAGGTGGTCGGAGAGCCGGTTCAGCGACGCCGACGCCTCCTGGACCTTGTCCTGGGTGTGCAGGCCAATCAGGATCATGAAGACGGGGATCAACGGCACGGTCACCACGATCACGACGGCGCTGAGCCAGTCGGCGGCGAGGATACGTGCACCGACCAACAGCGGAACCACAGCACAAGTGACGAGCGCGGGCAGGTACTTGGTGTAGTAGTTGTCCAGACCGTCGAGCCCCCGGGTGACCAGGATGCTCAGCGCGCCGGTCCCGGCATCGGCCGACGTCCCGCCGTCGTTCATCACGCGGGTGGTGATCGCGGTTCGCAGCTCCTCCTTGGCACCGGTCGCGGCACGCTGCGCAACGGCTTCCTGCCACCAGGTGGCCAACGCCCGGAGGAGCGCCCCGGAGATACCCAGGACGAGGACGGACGACCAGTCTGCAGTGGGGGAAACGGCGGTAGCGGATACCGCGGTAGACGAAACGGCAAGGGAAGCGATACCGGAAGCCACGGCCTGGGCGATGAGGACCAGGCCAGCGGCCTTCAGCGCAGCGAGCAGGCCAAGGAGGTAGAGGGCGCGTTTACCGGCCACACCCAGGGTTAGCGCTGGTTTCACTGTGCTCTCACGGCGTGGGCGGTGGGGATCTGGCTCCGGCTGACCCGTTTGCGGAACACCCAGTAGGTCCAGCCCTGGTAGACGAGCACGGCGGGCAACCCCACGAGGGCGACGACGCTCATCACGCCGAGCGTGTAGCCCGAGGATGAAGCGTTGGACACCGTGAGGTCAAACGCGGCGTCCAGGGTCGACGGGAGGACCACGGGGAACGCGGCCGTAAAGATCGTGGTGGTGCCAGCGGCGAGGAAGACAGCCATCCCGACGAAACTCCATCCGTCCCGGCGCCGGCGCGCCATGGACCAGGCATAGACAGCGCCAACCACTGCGATCACCAGCGTGAGCAAGGTGACGGTTTTCCCGCCGGTGGCGTGCACCACGATCGCCCAGCCAGCCATCGGCAGCAGCCCCAGTGGCAGCCACCTGAGGAACTGCCGCCGGGCCCGGTTGCGGATGTCGCCGTCGGTCTTCAGCACCAGGAACCCCAGGGCATGGACCAGGCTGAACAAGACGACGGCCGATCCGCCGAGGACCGCATAGCCATTGAACCAGGCGAAGGCTCCCCCTTCCCGGTCGCCATTGGCATTGATGGGAAGTCCTGTCGTCGTCAGCGCCAGGGCCGCGCCTATCCCGAATGCTGACACCAGCGACCCGAGCGCAATGGCCCAGTCCCACCGGTTGCGCCACGCCTCCGTGTCGCCTTTCCCCCGGTATTCGAAGCCGACAGCGCGGAAAATCAGCCCCATCAGGACCAGCAGCAGCGGCAGATACAGGGTGGAGAAGAGCGACGCATACCAGAGGGGAAAGGCAGCGAACGTCGCCGCGCCAGCCGTAATCAACCACACCTCGTTGCCGTCCCAGACCGGTCCAACGGTGTTAAGGAGAACCCGGCGGTCGCGGTCGGTGCGGGCGAACAGTTTCATCAGCATGCCGACGCCGAGATCGAATCCTTCCAGCAGCAGGTATCCGGTCCAGAGGTACGCGATGATGACGAACCACAGGGTGGGAAGGAATTCCATCTCAAATCTCCAGGCGTTCGATCAGGGCCGCGTTCGCGGCGGGGCACACGGGTCTAGTAGGCGAAGGCCAGCACATCGCCGTCGCCCTTCTTCGAGGGGGGAATGTCCCCGCCGGTGGAGTCGTCGTCGTCGGGGCCGTGCTGGGGAATGAGGTCAGGCATGGCCGAGGGAACCCCGCCACGCACATACCGGACCAGCAACTTCACCTCAACCACCAGCAATACGCTGTAGACGACGGTGAAGGCGATGAGCGACGTCGCGAGTTCGGCGGCCGAGACCCCGGGCGACACGGCCGCGGCGGTAAACATGAACACGTTGTCAATGCCGTTGGGGTCGGGGTTAGGGGCAACGACGAACGGCTGCCGGCCCATCTCCGTGAAGATCCAGCCAGCCGCGTTGGCCCCGAAGGGCGCGAGGATCCCGAAAACGGCGAGCTGCATCAGTCGTTTTGATTCCGGGACTGTCCCCCGGCGGGTTATGACGAGTGCCACTGCTGCTGCGAGCGCGGCGACGGCGCCGAACGTGATCATCATTCTGAAGCCCCAGTACGTCACCTCCATCACCGGGACGTAGTCGATTTCCATTCCGGCGCGTTCCCCGTACATCGGATCGTCCGGCAGGTTCGTTCCGTACTGGTCCTGGTACTGCGGCACGAGGGAGTTGACCCCCTGGACCTCGGTGGTGAGATCGCCGTTGGCCATGAAGGAGAGCATGCCCGGAACCTCGATCACTGCCACAATGTCATCGCAGTCCTGTGAGCCGAGGTTTCCTACCGACAGCACCGAGAAACCGGTCCCGTCGTGGCAGGCCGCTTCCGCCGCGGCCATCTTCATTGGTTGCTGCTCAAACATCAGTTTGGCTTGCAGGTCCCCGGTGACGGCAACACCAGCGAACGACACGACGGCGACGACGGCGCCGATCCGGAGGGAACGGAGCCAGACCTGGTGGTCGGCGGCATCCCGTCCCGTGCTTTCGACGCTGCCGACCAGGACTTTCCCGTCTGGGCCGATGGTGTCGATTCCGTCACGGCGTCGCTTCCACAGGTGATACCAGCTGATCCCCAGCAGGAACCCGCCGGCCACGGAGAAGGCTCCGAGGATGGTGTGGGGGAAGGCGACCAACAGGGTGTTGTTGGTCAGGACAGCCCAGATGTCCACCAGGACCGGGCGGCCGTCGACCATTTCCACTCCGACTGGGTGCTGCATCCAGGAGTTGGCGGCGAGGATGAAATACGCCGACATGATCGAGGCGATACTCGCGCCCCAGATGGTGGCCAGATGAATCTTCTTGGGGAGCCGGTCCCATCCAAAGATCCATAGCCCGAGGAAGACCGATTCAACGAAGAACGCGAGGAGTGCTTCCATCGCCAGCGGCGCACCAAACACGTCCCCGACAAAACGGGAGTACTCGCTCCAGGCCATACCGAACTGGAATTCCTGCACCAAACCGGTGGCGACACCCATGATGAAGTTGATCAGAAACAGCTTTCCCCAGAACTTGGTCATCCGCAGGTACTGCGCTTTCCCGGTCCGCACCCACATGGTTTGCATGGTGGCGACCAGCAAGCCCAGGCCGATGGTGAGTGGCACCATCAGAAAGTGATAGACGGTAGTGATGCCGAATTGCCAACGGGCAAGCTCCAGGGCTTCCATGCAACTTCCTTAAACCAACTAGGGCGTGAGCCCACCGATCCAGTTGTTCTACGATCCGTAGAAAAGCTGATTTCTACACAGTGTAGAACAACTCGTAGGGGGTCAGGAAATTGCCCTCCAGCCCGGCTTCCAGCACCTTCACAGGTTCTCCACATGTCGGCCGCACCCCGACCAGATTCCCGCTTGTAGGCTCGGAGGCATGACACAGGGCCGCGGAACCACCCACACAGTACTGGTCGTCGAGGACGACCCGACCATCAATCAGGCGCTCGCCGACCGGCTGATCGCCGAAGGCTTCGCCGCGGTCAGTGCGTTTGACGGGCCCGGCGCCATCAACGCCTACACCACTCACAAGCCGGACCTGGTCATTCTCGACGTCATGCTGCCCGGGTTCGACGGGCTCGAAGTCTGCCGTCGCATCCAGGCCCTGAAACCCATTCCGGTGCTGATGCTGACCGCCAAAGTGCAGGAGACGGACATGCTGGTCGGCCTGGGAGTGGGGGCCGACGACTACGTGGCCAAACCGTTCCGGATGCGGGAGGTAGTGGCCCGCGTCCGGGCACTGCTCCGGCGCGTCGACCGCGCCGCTCAGCTCTCGACGGTCCGGGTCCCCGAACTCGCCGTCGGCGAACTGGTGCTCCACCGGGATACCCGGCGCGTCCAAATCGCCCAGGTTGAGGTTCACCTCACCCCGCTGGAGTTTGACCTGCTCGCCATGCTCGCCGAGCAGCCGGGGACCGTCCGGACCCGGGAAACCCTGATGACCGAGGTCTGGGGGTGGGCCGATGCCCGCGGCACCCGCACACTCGACAGTCACGTGAAGTCTCTCCGGGCCAAGGTCGGTGCAGCGCGCGTGCGGACAGTGCACGGCGTCGGTTACGCCCTGGAGCAGTGACCATGACACCCGACCCGCTGCGTCCCCGCCGCCCACTGGACGGTGTAGCCTCCATCAAGATCAAAATCGGTCTGCTCGTGGCCCTGAGCATTATCGCCGCGGTGGTGGTCCTGCAGGTCGGCATCCGGGCTGGCGTGCCGGGCTGGCTGACCCTCCCCGCGACCCTCGCAGCGGCCCTCGGCGTGACACAATGGCTGGCCCGCGGAATGACCTCGCCGTTGAGGGAAATGACCGACGCTGCGGGACGAATGGCGACCGGTGACTACTCGACGCGGGTGGTGGCCACCTCGGCCGACGAGGTCGGCGCCCTGGCCCGGGCCTTCACCACGATGGCCGCGGATCTGGCGTCCGCCGAGCAGCAGCGTAGGCAACTAATCGCTACGGTGTCCCACGAACTACGGACACCTCTTGCCGCGCAACGGGCTCTTCTCGAGAACCTGGTCGACGGCGTCGTCAAACCCAACGACGCCATCCTTCAGTCGGCCCTCACCCAATCCGAACGGCTCAGCGCCCTGGTCACCGATCTTCTCGACGTTAGCCGCGTTGACGGCGGCGCAGCCGAACTTCAACTGGCGCCGGTACGGGTCGCTGACTTGCTTGATCAGGCCTGCCGGGAAGCGACACTCGGCGGACGGCCAATTCAGCTGACGACGTCGGTCGAACCACCCGATCTGGTGGTGACGGCCGACGCGGCCCGGCTGGCCCAGGTGGTGTCGAACCTTCTCGACAATGCGGTGCGGCACAGCCCATCCGATGGGACGGTTCATCTGGGCGTCGCCACCACGGAGGGGGACCTCTGGTCGCTCGAGGTCACTGACGAAGGGCCCGGAATACCCATCGAACAGGCACAGCGGGTTTTCACCCGGTTCGGCATGGGGGACGACAGCAGCGGCGGTACCGGGTTGGGCCTTGCCATCGCCAGTTGGATTGCCCAACAGCATGGTGGGTCAATTGCGGCTCTGCCCCCCGACCCAGGGTCAACCGGCGCACGGATGCTCGTCCTACTCCCCCGCACGCCCCATCCCCCGCCGGCATCCGGCCCTTCCGACGGATCGCCCCCTGCCAGTACCAACCCGAAGGAGATCGCCGTGACAGCTGCAGGCTACCCGTACCCCGCCGCCCATCCCGAGGGGACAGCCGACCAACCAGCCGCCCGGCCGTCACAATCGAGCGTTGACCGGTGGTGGCCGGAGCAGGGACTGCCCACCGCACCCTTGCCTGTCTACGCCTCGCTGGCCATCGGGGCGCTCGCCGCCGTCGTCCTCCCGGAGCGCAATCTTGGGCTGGGCACCCTACTGGTGTTGCTGGTCTCGGGGGTCCTCGTTCTGGCGCTTTCCCTGCACCGCCGTCGGCCGTGGACCGGTATCGCCGCCACCTTATGCCTCGGGCTGGGGTCCCTGGTCATCCTGCGCGACGCCGAATGGCTGGCAGTTCTGGCGGTGCTGGCTGCCGGGCTCCTGGTCACTACATCGGTGACTGATGCGAAGCGCCTGCTGCCCATCTGCGCCGGTGGGGTGGCCTGGGTGCTGAGCGGCATTCGGGGGCTTCCTCTGCTGGGGAGGACGGTGGCCGCGACTTCCAGCCACCGGATGCTGTGGCCCATGTTGCGCACCGCAGCCATTTCCCTGGTCGCGCTGGTCGTGTTTGGTGGCCTTTTCGCCTCTGGCGACGCTGTGTTCGGTTCGTGGGTGTCAACGGTGCTCCCCGATGTGCGGCTGGCAGACAGCCTCGTCCTGCGCGTCTTCGTCTGGTTCGTGGTCGGCGGCGTGGTCCTCGCCGCCTGTTATCTGGCGATCAACCCGCCTCTCGTGGAGAAGGTGTCGCTGACTGCTGGGCAGCCAGTGCGTCGGGCCTGGGAATGGCTGGTCCCGGTGGGCGGTCGTCGTCGCAGTATTTCTTGCCTTCGTGACTGCCCAGGCATCGGCTATGTGGGGTGGCCATGAGTTTGTGCGGAACACCACCGGGCTGAGCTACGCGGACTACGTGCATCAGGGCTTCACCCAGTTGACCATTGCGACGGCGTTGACCCTGGCGACCATTGGCCTGACGGTCCGGAAAGCCCCTCGAGCGACAGCTCAGGACCGGCTGCTGCTGCGTCTCACGCTCGGCTCGCTGTCTGTTCTGACGCTCGTGGTGGTCGCGTCGGCCCTGAACCGGATGTCCGTCTATCAGCAGGCCTACGGATTCACGGTGCTGCGCGTGCTGGTGGACGCTTTCGAGGTGTGGCTAGGTCTGCTGGTGGTGCTGGTGATGGTGGCCGGGGTAAAGCTATCCGGCTGGTGGCTGCCTCGGGCTGCACTGGCCTCTGGGGCTGCGCTCTTGCTGGTTATCGGCGTCGCCAACCCGGCAGCCTGGGTGGCCGAGCAGAACATCGCCCGTTACGTGGAAAGCGGCAAGTTGGATGTCGCCTATCTGGCCACTCTGGGCGCCGATGCGACGCCCGCCGTCATTGAGGGTTTACCGCGGGAGATTGCCCGCTGCGTTGTGGCGTTCCAGCCCGCACCTGAGACCTCTGACGATTGGTTGGGCTGGAATCTGGGTCGGGTCCGCGCTGCCGAGTCAGTCACCGTTATTGATCGGGGCTCCCTGCCCGGGAACTGTTCACCCCAGCTGGGTCAGTGATGACGGCACGGGTTCGGGTACTCATGTGACCGCCCAGAAAGCCGCCCACCACGAGAAACACGCTGCCTAGCCGAGCGAGACCGATGCCCATGCTGTGTCGGTTTCGCCGTCGGGCCAGCCAGGAACCGGCGAAGATCAGGACAGCGACGGCGTTGGCGGACGCATGAACCACCCCCACCCGGCGAGTTCCGGGGTCGGAAAGGGCCCACTCGGCCCACCCGGTGAGGGCCGTCGGCGCAGCAGATACAACACCCAACCCAACCAACCGGGTAGCCGCCCGCCGCGATCCCTCATCCGGGAAGAAGTCGAGAAAGTCGGCCATGAACCAAGCGCCGAACGGAACATCGGTCAGAACCGGATGCAACGGCAGGCCTGTGGCGTCGCCGTGAAACATGCGGCGGATCGGCGCGTGGGCCACCAGTTGCGATGCGAAGGGTTCCACCAGGTCCACGGCGCGGTCCAGCGCCACGTTCTGCTCGAGCCCATGGACCAATCGAAGATAGGGATTTGGCTCCATAGGGCTCAAGATACTCCTCCAGCCCCTGGCTGTCACCCACGTCGGGGCACCCGTGACTAGCGGTACGGGCCCTCGGTCACCGCCCTGTTGGGGGTAACGATCGTGGGGCATTCGATATGCCACAGGACACTTCGGCTCACCGATCCGAGCAGAAGCCGGGTGAGCTTTCCGCGGCCACGCCGACCCACTACCAGGAGCTTCGCCCGCGATGCAGCCGTCACAAGCGCTTTGGCAGGCGACGCGTTCAACTCCAGATGTTGATGCACCACCAGATCCGGATACTGTTCGGTGAGGCCCGCCACCGACTCGGCAAGGTTGACCCGTTCCTCCTCGATCCGCCGTGTCACCACATCGTGTGGAATGGACCCACGCAACCGCAGGTTCGGTGATTCACTGGAGTAGACCGCGTACAGGTCCTCACCCAGACGATCGGCCTCCCGCGCCGCGTAGGCAACCGAGCCGAGGGAATGGGCGGACCCGTCAACGCCCACGACGACGCCCGACCGTCCTTCCATAGACGCCTCGGGGATGACTGCAACCGGCGATACGGCTGCCACGGCCACATTCAGGCTCAGAGCACCAAAAATTACACTCTCGACGCGTCCGAGTTTATGGGTCCCCACAACCACCAGACTGGAATTTTCCGACAGATCCGACAACACCCTGGCGGTATCCCCCAGTAGGAGTCTGGTAGACACCTTGACCGAGGGTGCCAGTTCGTTGGCTTTCGTGGCCGCCTCTTCAAGGACTTCCCGGCCGTGACGCATGAGGTCCTCGAAGTAGGAGACCTCCGGACCGACCCAATAGTCATCCAGCGTGTGTACCAGGATCAGTGGCCTTCGCAGACGCGCCGCCCGGGTAACTGCCCAGAAGAAGGCTTCAGGCGTCGGTCCGCTGGACGGCACGCCCAGAACGATTGACCGGGAGCCCGATGCTGAACCCATGGCATGAACACCTCCACTTGAACTGCCTTGGCTCCATTGTGGTGACATGCCAGCGACGCCTCTAGGGCACTAAGTCCCTTCGGGAACATGGGAGGTGTTCCCTAGCCAAATCTGACCACATCGGGCCAAAAGTCACTGGCCAGCACGCTCAGAAGGATCGACAGTATGCGGTAAGAAATAAGCCATGGAGAGGCCATGTCCGCCATGAATGACGCCCAGGGAGTGCTCCCGGAACTTCCACAGCCTGGTCTTAGCAGCGCGGATGCCTCAAGGCTACTGGCTGAGGTAGGGCCAAATGTGTTGCCCGCGGCCCGCAAGGCATCCCCGTGGCGGAAATTCTTGAGTGAGCTGACTCATTTCTTCGCCCTGATGCTGTGGGGGGCTGCAGGTCTGGCGTGGTTAGCTGGCCTGCCCCAGCTCAGCATTGCAATTGTTGTGGTGGTCATTGTCAACGGAGTGTTTGCCCATATCCAGCAGGAGCGGGCCGAACATGCGGCTGAACGGCTGCAAGGTTTACTTCCGTCGCAAGTCAGCGTCCGGCGTGATGGACGCCAACGGAGTGTCGGCGCCAGTGAACTGGTTCCTGGTGACGTCGTCATTCTGATGGCTGGGGACCGTCTTCCCGCAGACATTCGTTTTACTTCTGCGTCGGCCTGCACGGTTGACGAATCGATGCTGACTGGCGAGAGCGATGCGCTGTCTAAAGTTGTTGGAGAGGCAGCATGGGGCGGCACCTTCCTGGTCAATGGTCAGGCAGAGGGGGTGGTCACTGCTACCGGAGGGAACTCAAGAATCGCAGAGATCGCCTCGCTCACGAACACCACCGAACCCCCACCTACCCCGTTGACCCTGGAGCTGCATCGAATAGTCCGTGTCATTGCGATAATCGCCCTGACCGTCGCAAGCGTCTTCTTTGCAGTCTCAGTTTTGGTTGGAATCGAGTGGCGGCACTCCTTCCTTTTTGCAATCGGTGTCGCCGTCGCACTGATCCCGGAAGGGCTCCTCCCGACGGTCACGCTCTCACTGGCGATGGGGGCTCAACGGATGGCCTCGCGGAACGCCCTCGTTCGCAACCTGGAAGCAGTCGAGACGCTTGGATCCACCACCTTCATTTGCACGGACAAGACCGGAACACTAACCCAAAATCGGATGAATGCCGTTGAGGTGTTCACCCTGTCGGGCCCGGTACGTGTCCTCGGCGACGGGTACGAGCCCGATGCCGTCGTCGATGGCCCGGGGAGAGCCATGGCCCTTGAGGTCGCTGTGGCGGCACGCGCTGCCTCCCAGGGTCGCGTCGTCAAGGAGGGAAGGGAGTGGGTAGCAAACGGCGATCCGATGGAGGCGGCCATCGATGTTCTTGCACGGCGTCTCCTCCAGCATGAACCTGACAACCTGGCGCCAGACCGACGTCTCGCTTTCGACGCGCACCGACGGCGGGAGTCTGTCCTAATCGGCCCCACCCTCTACGTCAAAGGCGCCCCGGAATCTGTCCTCCCGCTCTGTGCAGATCGCGCCACGCGGCTCGAGGAGCAGGTCGAGGCGATGGCTTCCCGAGGCCTACGGGTGATAGCAGTGGCACGAAGAGACTTGCCCGGCCCGCGATCCTTCTGGCTGGATCAGCCCACTGAGAACATCGAACGGGATCTAATCGTCCTTGGCCTCATCGGTCTTCATGATCCCCCTCGCCCGGATGTCGCCGAGGTAATCAGGGCCGCCCGGAGAGCCGGAATCAAGGTAGCGATGATCACTGGCGACCATCCAGCCACAGCCTCGGCAATTGCGAAGGAAATCGGGCTGACGGATGACCCCAGTCTGGTGGTTCAGGGTGCGGACCTACCCGAGGACGAGCAGATCCTTGGTGCACTCCTGGATCGGGACGGCATGGTGGTCAGCCGGGTCTCACCCGAGCAGAAGCTTCGTGTAGCCCGCGCCCTCCAATCCAGGGGTCATGTTGTGGCCATGACTGGCGACGGAGTGAACGACGGACCCGCTTTGCAGCAAGCTGATATTGGGGTTGCCATGGGCCGGGGTGGTACCGACGTAGCTCGAGAGGCGGCCGATCTGGTTTTGCTCGACGATCATTTCGGCACCATTGTCGCAGCGATTGAACAAGGCCGCGCCACGTACTCGAATATCCGCCGTTTCCTCACCTACCACCTGACAGACAACGTCGCCGAGCTCACACCGTTTGTCGTTTGGGCACTTTCCGGTGGCCAGTTCCCGCTCGCCCTGGGTGTCCTACAGATTCTCGCCTTGGACATTGGAACTGACCTGTTTCCCGCTCTGGCGCTCGGAGCCGAGCCCCCGGGTCGGCGGGTCCTGACCAGGCCCCCGGAGCGGCGCCACCTCATGGACCGGAACTTGATGTTCAGAGCCTTCGTCATCCTCGGCCCTGTCGAAGCGATCATCAGCATGACAGCCTTCTCCCTCGTGCTCTTCGGCGGAGGTTGGGTCCGTGGCGAACCATGGGACGAAAAACTGGTGCTTGCCGCATCGGGAGCTGCGTTTGCCGCCGTCGTCTTCGGGCAGCTGGCAACCTCCTTTGCTTGCCGCAGCGCAACAGTGCCGCCATGGAAACAGGGGTGGTTCAGTAACCGCTTGCTGCTGTGGGCTGGCGCGGCCGAACTTGCAGCACTCGCCCTGTTTCTTTTTGTACCCCCTGTTGCAGCAGTCCTCGGACAGGCACCGCCACCGCCGTCGGGACTGATCGTTGCCGTTTTGGCCATCCCCGGCATGCTGATTGCAGACTGGATCTACAAACGGGTGCGGCAGCCCAATAAACCACTTGGGTAAGGGAGTTGGTCACCCGTACCCATGCCCTTCGGCCCTAGTGCGTTTGCTACCCGAAGGGCAGGCTGGCCCCATGAACTCACTATCGAACTCGCGTGGAATCGTTGTTGGTGTGGACGGATCGGAATACTCGTCCAGCGCTCTGCTAGTAGCTGGGCGAATGGCGAAGCTGATGAATGAACCCATCGAGGTTATTTCCTGCATCAAGAAGTCCGACCAGCGCGCGGCGTCACGCTTTGAAACCGAACCCAATCGGTTCACCTCACAATTGAGCGAAAGTGTTGAATCGCTGGTCGAGGAAGCCTTGGACAGGGCCTTCGGTGCCTCCCGGCCGGACAACCTCTCGGTGTCTGTCAAATTCGACGGGGCAACGGAAGCCCTGATCGAGGCAAGCCAAACGGCGCAACTGCTGGTGGTGGGGCGCAGGGGATCCGGGGGATTCCTCAACCACCCGATGGGATCCGTCAGCAAGGCCTGCGCCGCACACGCCCATTGCCCAGTCCTGGTTGTGCCTCAGGACGAACCCACTCGACCTATCAAGGAGCATGACGATGGAAAGTGACGAGCGCCCAGGATCCACCCTCTCTGCAGAGGAGTCGTGGACCGTCCTGCAAAGAAACCAACATGGTCGCCTGGCGGTCAGCGTCATGGGCGATCCTGACATCTATCCGATCAATTTTCTTGCCCACGAGAGAAGGCTTCTCTTCAGGACCAATCCCGGGACCAAGCTGGCTGAGTTGACGGTGAACAACCGGGTGGCTTTTGAGGTGGACGAGATTGACGCAGGCGAGGCGCGAAGCGTTGTCGTTAAAGGAGTGGCCCGCGTGATCGACGCCCAGTCAGAGGTCGACAAGGTGGATCAGCTACCGCTCAAACCCTGGATTCCGACCCGAAAGTACACCTACGTTGAGGTGGTTCCTACGAGTGTCCACGGTCGCTACTTCGAATTTGGGGAGGAACCGGACCGCTACTAGCGGCGGTGACGGCGGGCCGGC
>NZ_ASZW01000275.1:0-32691 GCF_000468215.1 Arthrobacter sp. CAL618
CCCGCCGAGCGCCCGGAGCGCGTTAAGGATGGTTGCGAGATCCACCAACTCCTGCAGCAACGCGCCAGCCACCGCGGGAACCATCCCCAGGGATGCAGCGATCATTAGGACGACACTGAGAACAATCCCCGTCCAGATACTGGCTTTCGCCACCCGGATGGTGTGCTGACCAATGTCGACGGCCGTAGCGACTCGTGACAGGTCGTCGAGCATCAGCACGACGTCGGCGGATTCGCTGGCGGCAGTGGAACCTTTGGCACCCATCGCGATGCCGACGTCGGCCGCTGCCAGCACCGGAGCGTCGTTGACTCCATCCCCGACCATCATCACCGGCCGCAATGACAGGGAGGCGACCTCATTCACCTTGTCGACCGGGAGACAATCAGCGATGAAGCGGGTGATTCCCGCTTCATCGGCAATGTGTTCGGCCGTGGAAGCGGCATCACCCGTCAGCAGAACAGTCTCTGAAACGCCCAACCGTCTAAGCGCGGCCAGGGTATCGACGGCGTTGGCACGCAAGGGGTCGCTCATGATCAGAGCCCCGGCGTAGATCCCGTCGACTCCAATGTAGATCCCCAACTGACCACTGACCAGGTCGACGCTTTCAAATCCGGAGGTCCGGGCGCGGACGAAGGCTGGCTTCCCCACAATCACCGTGTACCCGCCGCAATCGGCGCTCACTCCATCGGTGGCGTGTTCGCTCGCGTTCTCCGCCGGCAGAAGGGTCAGTCCACGCGCCGAAGCGGCTTCGATGACGGACCCCGCGAGGACGTGGGACGAATACTGCTCCGCCGAAGCGACAAGCTGCAACAACCGTTCCTCAGTGAGGGCGTCCCCGGTTCCCACCGCGATCTGGACCTGCAGGAGGGTAGGACGCCCGGACGTGAGCGTCCCGGTCTTATCGAACACGGCGGTCCGTACCCGGCTGAGCTGCTCCAGCGTCCCCGCATTCTTGATGATAATCCCAGCATGGGCGGCCCGGCTGGTGCCGGCAAGGAACGCAACAGGGGCTGCGATCAGCAGCGGGCAAGGGGTTGCGACCACCAGCACCTGGGCAAAACGTGCTGCGTCCTGGCTGAGGAACCAGGCCACCCCAGCCAGGATAAACGCGAACACGGTGAACGGGACGGCGTATCGATCGGCCAGTCGGACCATCGGTGCCCGGCTTGCTGCCGCCTCCTGGACGAGGGCAACGATCTGGCTGTACTGGGAATTGGATGCGGTGGCGGTCGCCTTCATGCGGACTGCATCGGCCCCATTCACGGTGCCACTGAGCAAACGGTCACCGTGTACCCGTTCCACGGGAAGACTTTCCCCTGTCAGGGCAGCCTCGTCGAAGGTACCGGCATCGGACGCCAGCGTGCCGTCGACCGGTACCGTCTCGGCGGGCCGAACGAGCAGGAAATCCCCCGGTACGACGTCCGCCACCGGGATGTCCTGCAGGGGAAGCCCCGGTGATTCGCGGTGCGCTGTGCGGGGGGAGCGATCGAGTAGCGCGCGCAACTCTTTCGTTGCCCGTCCGTGCGCGAAGTCTTCCAGCGCCTCGCCCCCGGTCAACATGAGGACGACGATCAGGGAAGCAATGTACTCGCCGACCGCCACCGTTGAGCCGATCGCTGCGACAGCGAGCAAATCGATACCCAATCGACCGTGGAACAGTCCCCGGACCATCGTCACGGAGCGGAACACTGCAACGGCGAGGGCGTAGCTGCTCGCAGCCAGTTGTGCGGCAGCAGGCTGCGAGCTGACGAGGAGCACCGCCACGCCGACTCCGACAAGGAGGGTCGCGGACACCAACGGAAACCTGGTGATCAAGTTGATCGGCCCGATGGGTTCGCGGCTCAGGGTCTACTCCCAGTGGGGTTGAAAACGAGGGCTTTCAATCGGTTTCTTCCTTCAAACGTTCGAGTTTTGCGCGCAGGTCGTCGCTGAGAGGACTCCACCACATCAGGGGCGGGGTCACGGCGAAGCGGCGTCCGGTCAGGGATGTCGGGACGATGCGGACGAAATGGTCCTTCTGGCCTGCCTGCCAGGGGAAAAGCAGAAGCCCCACTGAGTCGAGGGTGTCTGGTGTGAGCTCGATGACTTCCGCCCGGCCTTTCACCACCACGCTCCAGGCCACATTCGCATCCACCAGAACGCCGTCGGCCTCGAGAGCGACGGGAGTGTCGCCTGCTGCTGCCTGGAGTTTGGTGCCCTCCCCGGTGCGGAACACTAGACTGCCGTGGTCCACCTTGTAGTTGACGGGGAAAATGTCGGGGTGATCCTCAACCCAGACCGCAAGCCGCCCCACTGAAGTACTCCGCAACAGGTCCCAACAAGCCTGCGATTGCAGAGTCTCGACCGACGGCAGGGATCGCTGGTTAGTCATGACAGTGACGATAGGGTCGCGGCGGTGGGATCAACAGGGCATAAAGGCCCCACCCCGAGAAACGGCTCGCTGACGGCTGGTCACAGACTGAATCTTTTCAGGTCCCCGGCGGCCAGGGGCTTCGTTTGAGCGTTCACCTGAATCCAGATCGGGGCAGCGTCCCCCGGCGCGGAGGAGATGTCGAGACAGCCTGGACTCAAATTGATCTGGAGCTGATGCCCCCGATACGAGATGCTGAAGGCTACTGCACCCAGCCCGGCAGGCATGCTCGGCTCAAACACCAAATGGTCACCGTTCAGTCGAAGTCCGGCGAAGCTGCGCTGCACGACATCGATCGTTCCGGCCATGGCGCCCAAATGGATGCCTGATTTGGTGGTCCCGTCTTGGGTGTCGTCCAGGTCGGCATCCAACGCCTCACGGAAGCTGTCCCACGCCCGGTTGGGATCGGTCGAAGCGAGCACCGAGGCGTGCACCACCCTGCTCAGGGTCGATCCGTGGGCGGTTCGGGCCAGGTAGTAGTCGATGGTCCGAGCCAGCTGTTCCCGAGTCAGGGTGTAGCCGAGGTGCGCCAACTGCGTGATCAGCCCGCCGTGACCGAGAAGATAGGGCAACATGAGTACGTCGGCCTGTTTCGCTAGCTTGTAGCGGTCAACGGTGTCACCCTCGGCCTCAAGGATGAGATCAAGGCGTTCGATGTTGCCGTAGGTCTCGCGGTATCGCGCCCAGTCCAGCTCCACCAGGTCGCCGTACCCATCGAACTGGCTGATGGTGCCGTCAGCCTCAAAAGGCACGTACATTGACCGCCCCATCCGTTCCCAGCGCGCCACCTCATCAGCGTTGATTCCCAATCGCGCCTCCAGATCGTCGAGCTCATGCCCAACGAAGGTCCGGTGGAGGGTTGCGGCCCGGACGAAGACCCAGGACGCCATCACGTTGGTGTAGGAGTTGTCGTCCACGCCAGGATGGTCGCTACCCGGCCGTCGGGTGTGATACTCATCGGGTCCGGCCAGTCCCCGGAGATGGTGGCGGTCAGTGGCCGCCTCGTACTCCACCAGGGACGCGAAGTAACGACACACCCCCACGATCAGGTCTGCACCCTTGCTGAAGAGCCATGCACGATCGACTGTGGCCTCGTAGTACTGCCAGGCGTTGAAAGCGACCGCTAGCCCCACGTGCCGCTGGAGGTGGGAATTGTCGGCCATCCACCTGCCTGAACGGTGGTTGTACAACCAGCGGGGTGTCTCTTCGGTGCCGTCGCTTCCACTTTGCCAGGGGAACATTGCTCCGGTTCGGCCCTGGTCTGCTGCGGCTTGGCGGGCGGCGGGAAGCCGTCGCCAGCGGTAGTTGAGGAGGGCGCGTGCGACGTCGGGAGTTCTGAGTGTGAGAACCGGGAGCACGAAGAGCTCGTCCCAGAAAATCTGCCCCCGGTAGCCTTCTCCGTGCAGGCCCCTGGCGGGGACCCCGGCGTCGAGTTCCACGGTGTGCGGTGTCAAGGTCTGGAGCAAATGGAACAGGTGCAGGTTCAGGACAAGGCGCACTTGCGTCGGCGCGTCGAGATCCACCCGGAAAGGACGGAGGAGGCGCTGCCAGGCGGCCCCGTGCGACGCAAGGAGCGCCTCGAAGTTCCTGCCCGAACGGGCGAGAATTGACTGAGCTTCGGTTCGCGGCGAGGAAATGGCCCGGTCCCGGGATGTCACCACCGCAACCACCTTTGTCAGGACTGTCGGTTCGCCGTCCATCAAGGTCGATTCGTACAGTCGAAAATGATGCTGGCCGATGCGCCCGGGGATTCCCTGCGTTGTCTCCCCGTCGACTGCGGCCCTGAAGGCGACGGCGATGCGGATCCGGCTTTGCGTGGTTTCAGCTTCGACAATGGTTTCGGTGACGGCTTGCCCGTGGTCGTCGGCGGTGCAGTCAAGGAGATGTACCCGTGCACCACCATTGGGGTCCGGAAGGTTCGTGTTTCGGGTCCCGGTATTGACCCCCGTGCGGAACGTGATGGCGCCATCCCAGCCCAAGGGGGTGACCCGGGTTTCGGTGGCGAGCAGGTGGCATTCGGCCATTGAGACGAACCTTTGCTGCTCGACCCGCAGGTGCCGGCCGGCAGCGGTCTCGAGGACAACCTGCCTTTCCAGGACCGCTCTCGCCAGATCCAGGGTTCGTAGCTCGCTGATGACCCGCAGACCTCCCGCCGACCACCAGTCGCCACTATCGACTCGAATGTCCAGCGAGAGACAATCCGGGGCATTGACCAGGTGTTCCTCGAGCACACGGCTCCCGCCAACCTGCTTCTCCAATCGGTTGAAGACCCCAGCCAGATACATCCCTGGGTACGAAAATTCTCCGCCCTCCGGCGCTGCCCCCCTCACACCCAGATAGCCGTTGCCGAGGGTTGTCAGCGCTTCACGGTGGCCCTCATGATCGGAATTCATGCCCCGATACACCAGCTGCCAGGGGTCCCCGAGGACCACGCCAAGATCCAGCTGGCTCACGTCGTTTAGCACGACGTGCGCTCCAGCCTCTTCAAGCGTCCGGCGTGCCGTGAGCCGGTCGATGCCTACAACACGACCAAAGCCGCCGCGGCGGGCTGCCAACACACCGGCCACCGAATCCTCAATGACAACGGCACGTTCGGGTGATACCCCCAACCGGTGGGCGGCTTCAAGGAAGACGTCCGGTGCTGGCTTGCCGGGCAGGCCCAACTGTAGGGCAAGCGTCCCATCCACTACCACCTGGAAAGCGTCGGCCAACCCTGCAGCGGACAACACCGGCATGGCATTCCGGCTGGAGGTCACGATCGCAGCGGGCACGCCCTCATCCTGCATCGTCTTGAGCAGCCGACTGGTTCCCGGGTAGGCCTGCACACCGTCTGCAGCGAGCCGTTCCAGGTAGGCCCTGTTCTTGAGCGCCCCCAACCCATATGCGGTCCAGTCCCCCACGGCATCCGTGACCTGACCCAGGCCGAGGGGAATCCCGCGCGACGCCAGCAGGTCGATCAGTCCCGACTCCCGTGGTTTACCGTCAACGGTCCTGAAGTAGTCGTCCTGGGTAAAGGGGGAACGGTCAGCGTCGGACGGGCATCTTGGATCATTGATGATTGCTTCGAAGACATCCTCCCAGGCCCGCTGATGAATGACCGCCGTGTTGGTGACCACGCCATCCAAATCAAAGATGACGGCGTCGAAGGGTGGCTGCGCTGCCGCAAGTGTCGGTGATCTGGTCATCAGCTAGATGTACCGGCGCCCGGGAACCGCAGGAAGTGCCTTTGTGCCCGAATAGAGCTGCGACGACCAGGGCTGCGTGGACACCCACAACTCTTGGGACTTTCGACCCTATCGAGCGATATCGGTGCGCCAACACTCTTAGGCGACAGCACAGGACGGCAGGACGCCGTTCGGCGGGAGGGGAGTCTTTCCATGAACAGAGCAGGTTCAATCGCAATGCTCATCATCGGGATCATCCTGTCGATCATCGGCGCGTCGATGGCGGCCGGAGGAATCGCCGTCGCGTGGGTTGCCTCCGATCAGCGGGACGACGGTTATTTCACCTCCCCGACCGAACGCTACGCTGTCGCGTCCCATGCGCTTGTCTCGCCGAGTCTTGAGGCATTCGGCGAGGGTACACCGGAACGCCTCCCGTTCGACGTCGGGACGCTCAGGTTGCGCGCCGCCGAACCGGACGCTGAAATTTTTATTGGCCTGGCACCACAGGATGAGGTCGACGAGTACCTCGCTGGGGTTAACCGCACCGAACTGCGGGACGTCGACTTCGATCCATTCCGTCCGGTTTACCGCAACATTTCGGGGTCAGCAGCACCAGCGGAACCAGAATCCCAGGATTTTTGGGCTGCCTCAGCATCAGGGCCGGGAGAGCAGGAACTCATCTGGGACATCGAGCCGGGCAACTGGACCGTCGTCGTGATGAATGCCGATGCTTCGCCTGGCTTCTCGGTCGATCTCCAGGCTGGCTTCCGGTCCGAACTGATTCGCCCTGCCGGCGCGATCGTCCTCATCATCGGCCTTGTAACCCTGGCCATCGGTCTGCCTCTCCTTGTTATCGGCGCCATCGGGCTGGGACGCAACCAACCCGAATCCGGCACCGCCGGCCCCGAAACCACGCCGCGTCGGGCTGCCCCGGTGA
Source organism: Arthrobacter sp. CAL618 (assembly GCF_000468215.1). NCBI lineage: Bacteria > Bacillati > Actinomycetota > Actinomycetes > Micrococcales > Micrococcaceae > Arthrobacter > Arthrobacter sp. CAL618. Next base: position 6,512 of record NZ_ASZW01000275.1, read on the forward strand.
CCGGACCGACTGCCGGAGTTGCTGCCGGAGTTGCTGCCGGACCGCCGTCGTACCCGGTGCACCTCGTTGCGCAACTCGACCCCGCACTGTCCCGTTGGATGTGGCTGGTGAAATGGTTCCTGGCCATTCCACATTTCTTCGTACTGTTTTTCCTCTGGTTCGCCTTCGCCGTGACCACCCTGGTGGCCTGGTTCGCGATCCTCTTCACCGGCCGCTACCCCCGCTCGCTCTTCAAATTCAACGTGGGGGTACTGCGATGGAACTGGCGGGTGGCCTTCTACGCCTATGCAGCTGCCGGCACCGATAGGTATCCCCCATTCACTCTGGGACGCACCGATTACCCAGCCGACATCGTGGTGGAGTATCCGGAGCGGCTCTCCCGTGGTCTGGTGCTCATCAAATCCTGGCTCCTTCTGATCCCACACCTGCTCATCGTGGCTGCTATCACCGGCTCAGCCACCTGGGGCTGGCAGGTGCAAAGTGGAGAGTATGACGCCACCGGCGGCCTGTCCTTGCTAGGGCTGCTGGTGCTGGTCGGGGTGGTGGCCATGCTCTTCACCGGCAACTACCCGCGGCCTTTGTTCGCTTTCATCATCGGCTTGAACCGCTGGATCTACCGGGTTCTGGCCTACGGTTCCCTGATGCGTGATGAGTACCCACCATTCCGCCTGGATCAGGACATCGAAACGTGACCGAGCCGACACGTGTCCCAGCGGTGATCCGGCCGCCACAGGGCGCACTATGAGGCATGGAGAAAATGAACAAGGTGACGGCTGGCACGTGGCGGTGGCTGCGGACCAATCGTGACTGGTTGCCCGCAGTGGGAGTCCTCGCCTGCGTGGTGGCTTTCTGGGCTGTTGGGCTGGTGGGAGGACTGGCGATGCTGCGCGAGGCACAGTCCCCCATGGCTACCCTGATTGGGCTCTATTTCATGCTCGCCCTGATCGCGATATCCATCACCGTTGCCGTCCTTGCAGCCTCCGATCTCACCCGCCGGATCGCTATCCGGAGGAAAAGGCAGCCCCGTTAAGTCACTGCACGGCGGCGGCTCAATCAGAACCCACTGGACCTCATAGGGTGCGGGACCGGTAGACTGAAACGAAGGTGAGCCGGGAAGACTGGTCGGCATTATCTTTGTCGACCCCAATCCAGGAGCTTTACTTATGGCAGACCCCACCACCGAGCCCAAACCAAAATCAGGGTTGCTCGGCCGCGGCACATACTCAGAATCACTCAGAGTCGGCGAGATCCTCCGTAAGGAAACCGTTGGCGGCATCCTGCTCGTGATCACTGCCACCGCAGCAATCATCTGGGCCAACTCCCCCGCGGCCGATAGCTACTTCGCGTTGCGGGACTTCACCTTCGGCTACGAGCCGTGGCATCTGGAACTAAGCCTCGGTGCCTGGGCGGCTGACGGCCTGCTGGCTGTCTTCTTCTTTCTTGTTGGTCTCGAACTGAAACGGGAATTTGTAGCAGGGGATCTGCGTAACCCACGCAAGGCGATAGTCCCGGTTGCTGCAGCAGTCGGCGGCGTAGTCGTCCCGGCCCTGGTCTATGTCGGGATCAACATCTTCAGCCCGGACACCCTCCGTGGGTGGGCCATTCCCACCGCCACCGACATCGCCTTCGCCGTCGCAGTGCTGGCCATTGTGGGATCACATCTGCCCAGCGCGCTCAGGATTTTCCTGTTGACGCTCGCTGTAGTTGACGATCTGATCGCCATTTCCATCATTGCCATCTTCTACTCGGACGATATCCAGGTCACCCCCCTGCTTCTGGCCCTCATCCCGCTGGCGCTTTACGCGGTGCTGGCGCAGAAGTATCGCGAGTTTTTTCACCTGAAACCGTCCGCTGCCTGGTTCATCCTGCTGCCCATCGGCTTTGTCGTCTGGGCCCTCGTGCACGCCGGTGGTATCCACGCGACAGTCGCTGGGGTTATCCTCGGGTTTACCGTCCCCGTGCTGCATCGAAAGGCCACCGCGGGACCTGATGCGGGCCCGGGCCTGGCGGAGCTGTTCGAACACCGGATCCGGCCACTATCCGCAGGTTTCGCCGTCCCCGTCTTCGCTTTCTTCTCTGCAGGTGTCACCATCGGCGGCTGGAGCGGGTTTGTTTCAGCGGTGACCGATCCGGTGGCGCTCGGAATCATTCTTGGCCTGGTGATCGGCAAGCCCATCGGCATTGTCGGGACCACCTGGCTGCTCACCAAACTCACCAGGGTCAACCTCGACCCTGCCCTGCGTTGGGTGGACCTGATCGGGGTGGCGCTGCTGGCGGGAATTGGCTTCACGGTCTCCCTCCTGATTGCGGATCTGAGTTTCACCCCAGACGGCTCCACCAATGATCACGCCAAGGTCGGCATCCTCACGGCGTCCATTGTTGCGGCACTCGTTGCGTCAGTCATCCTGCGAGCACGTAACAAGCAGTACAAGGCGATTGAGGCTGAGGAAAACGTCGACGACGACGGCGACGGAATCCCTGATGTTTACCAGGACAACCCAGCAAATGAAACAGTGACAGCACCTGCAGCGGAAGATGCTGCACCCGGCACCGACCGGAGCGAGCAACCACCCACCAAGAACCGGGACGCATAACCCGGGGTGAACCATGCGAAAAGGCGATTTCCGTAGCACGGAAATCGCCTTATCGCTTTAATCGGCAGGACCCGGTGTGCCGCAGCCGCCAGCCTTGCGCGCCTGTGGCGAGTTGGACCCTGTCTTACCCGCCAGCTCTGTCCGTTGGTTTGAGTTCACTCACCGCTGCTGCCCGCCCACTGTGGGAGCTTCATGGCCAGTACGCGGGGTGGAAATCCAGCGCATAGGGCGGTACTTCCAGCGCCCGGTCATCGTTTGAGCGCCCCGTCTTCGTCGACCCGGTAAGGTCTGTTGGCTCGTCGGTGTTGCCGTGCGTAGCGGAGCTAGGACTGTGATCCATGTTTCCCCCATGGTGAACATCGACGGAGGATACCGTCGCAGTACAAAAAGTATGCCATTCGCCTCGGACATTTCAGCGGATGGCCCGCGGAAAACCTCCCAGAATCGACCAGTTCGCAACTCCTTGCGCCCAAGACAGCGACGACGGTGACACGGTGCAACCTCCAGAAGGTCACTAACACTGACCCGGGTGGTGGTGCGCCACAAGTAATGTATCGACTCGCTACAGACTCATGGACCAATCGGTATTACTGTGTTCCTAATCGTCACTGATCCACCACGAAAGAGGCACCCATGGGCAAAGCACCATCTACACCGACGGAGACTTCGCTCCTGAAAGTTCTCGGCAACTGGGACGCTTTGGCACTGGGCTTCGGTGCCATGATCGGGTTCGGCTGGGTAGTGCTGACCGGGGGCTGGATTGCCGACGCCGGCACCATGGGCGCCACCCTCGCCATGATCACGGGTGGTGTAATCATGGCCGTCGTCGGGTTGACCTACGCCGAACTCACCGCGGCGATGCCCAAAGCAGGCGGTGAGCACAACTTCCTCCTGCGAGGCATGGGTCCGCGCTGGTCCTTCATCGGGTCCTGGGCCATCACCGGCGGCTACGTCACCATTGTGGCGTTTGAAGCGGTGGCGCTCCCCCGCACCGCTCTTTACCTCTTCCCTGATCTGAATCAGGTGCCGCTGTGGGAAATCGCCGGCAGCCAGGTGCATCTCACCTGGGCCCTGGTCGGTGCCATCGCCGCCGTCGTCATTACCGGTGTCAATATCCGGGGAGTGAAGCTGGCAGGTGTGGCCCAGACCTTCGTCGTACTGCTGCTGCTGATCATCGGCTTGATGCTGATATTCGGCTCCTTTACCGGTGGATCAACCGACAACATGGAGCCCTTCTTCACCGGAGGGATGGGCGGATACTTCGCCGTACTGGTAGTGGTGCCGTTCCTGTTTGTGGGCTTCGATGTCATCCCGCAGTCTGCGGAGGAAGTGAACATTCCACCGCGACAGATCGGCCGTCTGGTGGTTATCGCAGTGGTTCTCGCAACCATTTGGTACGTGATGACGGTTCTCACGACGTCCTCGGCAATGCCTGCCAACGAGATCGCTCAGGCTGATATCGCGACGGCGGATGCGATGGGTGCACTATTTGGTACAGATGTAATGGCGAAGATCCTGATTGCCGGCGGTATCGCCGGGATCCTGACGTCCTGGAACTCACTGCTGTTGGGCGCGTCACGGCTGATGTATTCGATGGCCCGGTCCGGCATGCTCCCGCGATGGTTTGGCGTACTGCACCCGAAATACCGCACGCCTGTCAACGCTTTGCTTTTCATCGGCGGCTTGTCGTTCCTCGCGCCGTTCTTCGGTGAGGCGATGCTGGTCTGGCTGGTGGACTCTGGCGCCCCCAGCATTGTGATCGCCTACCTTCTGGTGGCAATCGTGTTCATCATTCTGCGCCGCAAGGAACCAGCCATGGACCGGCCCCTGCGGATCGGTGGTGCAGGCAATGGTGGAGTCATTATCGGCTTCTCCGCGGTGGTGCTCTGCGTAGGCCTGCTGAGCCTGTACCTCCCGGGCATGCCCGCGGCCCTCACTCCCCCACCGTGGATCCTGTTTGGGCTCTGGTGGGTGCTTGGCCTGTTCTTCCTGTTCCGGATCCCGACCGGCGTCAAGCCCGGAGCCGACGCCGAAGAGGACCTCCTGGCAAAGCTCGGCCGGAAGGGCCGGTAGCCTAGCGATGATCCGCCTGCCGACGAACGGGCAGGCGGATCACCCGCATGGTGTTGCTTACGGCTACTTACTACTGCACAGACGAAATCAGAGCGTTGTTCCACTCGTCCGGATGGCTGACGTTGCAGCCATCCGGCGCACCCTTGTCGCAGAAACTTTCCTCATCCTTCGTCAATTCTTCGGTCATCCCGGCCGCGACGTCCTTGGTCAACGGCCCATCGGGATTCTCGACGGTCTGCATGAGGTATTGAGTTACCGTCGTAGGTGATGACTCGATACCCTGCCTCCTGGAGCGTCGGAACCTGAGCTTTGAGTCGACCTAGAGCGACTCAGCCTTGGACTGGGTCACCCACATCTCCACGGTCTACACTGAGCCTAACTGTTGACGACGATGCGATGCTTCGGGACCGCACAAGAGGTTCAAAGTCCGCTTCCCCACTGGACCGCCCACCCCAATTATGGGGAGGATAAGACTGTGCCGGGAGGGTCCGTCGAGACTAGAATAGGGGCTGGCGCCAGTTCAATCCGTTCGTCGTTCCTTTGGCTAGGAAAACGACCCGGGGAAGGGTGGAGAAGATGTCCTTTGGGGCTCTTTGGGGTGAAGAATGTTCGGGCGATGGCTAACGGAAGCGTGGCCGAGCTGGAACAGTTAGGTTCCAACGTCTGTGCGTCCTATCTGGACGCACTGCCGGTGACCGGAGCCGCGTTATCGGCGCTCGGCGGGTCCCTACAAGAAACAACGCTGTGCGCTACTGACACCCTTTCAGGGGAACTGGATGAGTTGCAGTTCGACCTGGGGGAAGGTCCACGGTGGGCGGCTATCAGGTCTCGGACACCAATATTGATACCCCAGGTGCGTCGCGCATCCCACGAGAATTGGCCAGTGTTTGGGAAGGCCCTCCTGGCGACGGACGCGCAGGCACTCTTCGTCTTCCCGTTGGTCGTTGGTGCCATGAACATTGGCGTGGTGGAACTCTATAGTTTCGACCCCGGACCTCTCAGCAATAGCGATCTCACTGTGGCAAGCTCGCTCAGCGACAGGGCGGCGTGGTCCCTGCTGCGCAGCATACTGACGCTTGAGTCCGCCGATGACTCAGTCCAGTCCGGCTCGTTGCTCTCACGACGTGAGATACATCAGGCAACCGGCATGGTGTTGGCGCAAACCGGGGGGTCGGCTGCCGATGCACTGATGATGCTGCGAGCCCACGCGTTTGCCAGCGGATCCACGCTTCGCGCAACCTGCGACTCCGTGCTGAGCAGGCAACTGGATTTCAGTTTGCAAATAGGGTGAGCAAGTAACGCCAGATTTGTTAGCATGTGCCCATGGAAATCGAGACCCGCTCCAGCCGGGTCAGTGCAGCGTTCGTCAAGATTGCGGACACGCTCGTGGGTGACTATGACGTGTTGGAGCTGCTGCATACTCTCGTTGAAGAGTCTGTTGAATTGCTCGACGCCGCCGCCGCCGGGCTAATGCTGGCTGGCCCGGACGGCGTCCTGCAGGTGCTCGCGTCAACCAGCGAGGAAAGCCAACTGGTCGAGGCGCTGCAACAGGAATCTGGAGCAGGGCCGTGCGTTGACTGCTATGTCACCGGGGTACCCGTGACCGTCCGTGACATTGCCGGGACTGAAGATCGGTGGCCAGACTTCAGGAGGGCCGCCGCGACCCAGGGGTTCCGTTCAGTCCATGCTTTCCCAATGAGGGTGCAGGGGCGGACTATTGGCGCGATGAACCTGTTTCGGACTGAAACCGGGGAGCTGTCCGACGAAGACGTTGCGATTGGGCAGGCCTTGGCTGATGTGTCCACCATCAGCATCCTGCAGAAAAAGACGGCGTCGGAATCCGCCGTCGTCAATCAGCAACTGCAGGACGCCCTGAACAGTCGGATCGTCATTGAGCAGGCCAAGGGCATGATTGCCCACATCGATGACATTGACACTAACGAGGCATTCCGTCGACTTCGTAACCACGCCCGCTCGAACAATAAGAATCTGCGGGAGACGGCGCAAGCTGTACTGAACCGCTCTCTCACTGTCTAGTGTCGGATTCCAGGATTTCCCGCCGTTCCTGTCGGACACATCAGGTGTGAGCGGAGTGCACTGGGTGTTGCACGTCGACCTCGATCAGTTCATCGCGGCGGTCGAAGTGTTGCGTCGCCCGGAACTCGCCGGCAAACCGATCATTGTCGGGGGTAGGGGCGATCCGGCGGAACGAGCCGTGGTGTCGACCGCATCCTACGAAGCCAGGGCATTCGGCGTCGGATCGGGGATGCCCCTCCGCGTTGCCGCCAGGAAAGCACCCCAGGCGGTCATCCTGCCCGTCGACCAGGCAGCCTATCTCGCTGCGTCTGAAACGGTGATGACCACCCTGCGGGGCCAGCCGGGTGCCACAGTGCAGGTGCTGGGCTGGGATGAAGCCTTTGTTGGTATTGAGACCGACGATCCAGAAGCCTACGCCCGTCGGCTGCAAGCCGCTGTATTGGATCAAACTCGGCTCCGTTGCAGCATCGGCATCGGGGACACACTGGTTCGAGCCAAGGTCGCCACCGGTTTCGGTAAACCGGCGGGCGTCTTCCGTCTCACCGCGAAAAATTGGCTCGACGTCATGGGAACTCGACCGACGAAGGACCTTTGGGGCGTTGGCACCAAAGTCTCCGGCCGGCTGGCCAAACTCGGTATCACCACCGTGGCCGAACTTGGTGCGTCCGACCCCGAAGGTCTCGTCCCGGAGTTTGGTCCAAAAATGGGGCCCTGGTACGCGGAGCTTGGACGCGGGGACGGCACCAGCGTTGTGGATGACACTCCCTGGGTTGCCCGAGGACACAGCCGCGAAACCACCTTCCAACAGGACCTAACCGACCCAGTTCACATTAACGACGCCGTGCAGGAGCTCGCACTGCGGGTCATGACAGAGGTATCGGCCGAGGGACGGCCAGTTGTTGGCCTCACCCTCAAGGTGAGGTACGCACCGTTCTTCACCAAGACCCACGCACGGAGGATCTCTGCGACATCAGATCGAAACGAGATACTTGCGCGTACAGCGGATCTCGCAAGCGGGATCGAGGCGGGTCGTCCCATTCGACTTCTTGGTCTGCGGGCAGAAATGGCAATGCCCGACGACGCCCGCAAGGGTCACACGCACACACGAGGCGGCTGGTGAGTGGCATCCCCCAGAGGAGGCTTCAGCGCGTTCGATAGCGGGCGTAGATGAGCCCAGTGGAGAACGCACGTTCCTGAACCAACTCCAGGTCCAGTCGCACACCGGTGGGAAAGAACCGTTTGCCGCCGCCGACCACGCTGGTGGTGATGAACAGGTGATACTCATCCACCAGGCCAGCCGCAATGGCCTGGGCCGCGAGGTTTGGACCATCAACGCTGAGGTCGTGATCAGACTCGGCCTTAAGCCTGCGCACCATCTCCGGATCGAAGGTTCTCTGGATCCGGGTCTTTGTGCTGGACACCGACTCTAGTGTTGTGGAGTAAACGATCTTCTCTGCGGCCTGCCAGTCGCGGGCGTACTGCACTATATGCGGCGGCACATCCGGCTCTGCGTGTGCTGTCTCCCAGAAGACCATCGTCTCGTACATCCGCCGGCCGTAGAGGAAGGTGCGGACGGGGCGGAAGATATCCCCGATAAAAGTATGCACTTTCTGATCTTCTGCTCCTCGGCCAATGTCGCCCTTCGCTGCCTCTGCGTAACCGTCAAGCGACGTGATCATTGAGTAGATGAGCTTTGCCATCAGTCTCCTTCGCCTACGAATAGGTCTGCGCCAATCATAGGACTCCCGGTGTCCCAGAAAAGGGCACCAGGTGGGCCAATTATGGGTCCCGTTTCTGGCTGAAGCCACCGATGATGGGCCGCCACCACTGTGCAGCCGGGCTGGAGTCGATCAGGACTGTGCGGACCAGCAGGGTGAGCGGGATCGCCAGAATTGCCCCGATTGGGCCGATGACCACCGCCCAGAACAGAACGGAGACAAAGGTGACGGTCTGGCTGAGGGCGACCGCATTCCCCACGATCCTGGGTTGGATTATCGACTGCACAACGAGGTTGATCACTCCGTAGACGACGACGACCGCGACGACGGTACTCCACCCACCAACGAAAAAGCCGAACACCAGTGGAGGAGTGATTGCGATGAAGTAGCCGATGTTCGGGATGAAGCTGCAGATGAACGCCAGTAGACCCCAAAGAAAAGCGCCCGGCACACCGAGCAGCAAAAGTGCCACCCAGTTGAGAACCCCCTGGGCGATCCCCAGACCGGTGGTGGCGACCATATACTTCCGCACACCGATCGCAAAGGACTGCAGAGCCTCGACCACAGCGGGGTGTTCCGGCTCCAATTCACCGAAGACTTTCGGGATGGATGTCGCGTCCATAGCCATCAGGATGAGCGTGGTGAGGATGATGACAAGTGCGAAGGTCATGCCCGCGACCGAACCGAGGATGCCACCGACAACGGCGACAATTCTTCCCGAATCCAGATTTGAAACGGCTGCCTGGATCTGTTGTTGATCGAGCCCGGTGGCAGCCAGCATATTGGCGATCGTTTGGCCGATCTCCTGGATCTGCGAAGCGTACTGTGGCAAGAGGGCTGCGAACTGCGCGAACGCCACCACGAGCGCCGCTACGAATGCGGCAAGCAGAGCAAAGACCGCTGCAATGACGGTGCCGGTGGCGACCCCTGGGGGTGTTCCATGGCGTTCAAGCGTGAGTCGCAGCGGATGCGCACAAATTGTGAGGATCAGCGCCAGAAATACCGGGGCAAAGAACCCCTGAATGGCGGAGATGCCGAACACCGTGACCGTGGCCCCACCCAGCCCGGCGAGAATGGCCGCCGACCTGTACGACCGAGCGGATACCTCACCGGCCCGTGGTTCGGAGCGAATTTCAGTCGGTTCGGCGACAGCGAGACCGGGATCGGGCCGAATTCTTCTACGCCACCACACCATTCCGCCCTCCGGCTCCGTTGGTTTGGCCAGTATCCCTCGGGCAAATCGCTTGAGCATCACCCGATGCGGGCGATCTAGATGTTGTTGGCAGTATCCACACGGATACCAGAAAACAGCTCTGTCAACCTTTGGCCCCGCACCTGGGGCGAGCCTGTTCTGAATAAAGTGTGCATGTGTGTGCACTTAATGCTATATCTAGATGGGACAGGTCTTCAGTGCAGTTTTAATGGACAGGATTCGCATGCTTGAGGTTCTCAAGGTTGTCGCCTATCGGAGGCTGTTCACAGCACAGATTCTTGCACTCTTAGGCACGGGTTTGCTGACTGTGGCACTAGGCCTGTTGGCTTTTGATCTGGCCGGCGGGAAGGCCGGTGCGGTGTTGGGTACCGCGTTGACTATCAAAATGCTGGCCTACGTTTTCGTCGCTCCGATAATGGCTGCCCTGGTTCAGCGGTTACCCCGCAAAACGGTTCTTGTCGCGGCGGATCTGATGCGCGCGGCCATCGCTCTCGCATTACCCTTCATTGACCAGGTCTGGCAGATTTATGTGCTGGTATTCCTCCTGCAATCCGCATCCGCCACGTTCACTCCGGCATTTCAGGCTCTCATACCGGTTATTCTGCCGAAGGAGAAAGATTACACCCGAGCCCTGTCGCTCTCTCGTTTGGCCTACGATCTGGAGTCGCTGCTTAGCCCACTGATCGCTGCGGTGTTGTTGACGGTCATGAGCTACCACAACCTGTTCGTCGGGACGATGGCCGGATTCTTGCTCTCCGCGATAATTGTGCTTACCACCGCGCTGCCGCGGATACCGGCACTGGATCGAACCGGATCTCTACTACACCGGACCACTTTGGGTACGCGAATATTCCTCGGCAACCCGTCCCTCCGGGGCTTGATGGCTTTGAACCTTGTGGTGGCCTCCGGGACGGCTTTGGTGCTGGTCAATACCGTCGTCTACGCCCTGGACGTATTTGGTGGGTCTACTACTGATCTGGCTGTGGCCCTCGCCTGCTATGGCGCTGGCTCAATGGTCGTTGCGCTAGCCGCTCCACGGATCCTTGAGCGGGTGACGGACCGCACCATGATGGTTCGTGGCGGCGTTATTCTGGCGCTCGCGACCGCCGCGGCCGCGGTGATCGCCTGGACCGAACAATCCTGGCTGTTACTTCTCGCTCTGTGGATGGTACTGGGCGCGGGCACCTCAATGATCAATACGCCGTCGGCGCGGCTGCTCCGGCGCGCCGCCACCGACCGCACCCGTAGTTACCTCTTCACCGCACAGTTCTCCCTGTCACACGCCTGCTTCATCGTCACCTACCCGATCGCCGGTTGGGTTGGTGCGGGGTGGGGACAACCGGCCGCGGCAGTAGTCCTTTCTGCTCTCGCTACGCTGGGGACGGTGGCCGCGTTGCGGTTGTGGCCCGATGACCAGCACCCAGGTCCGCCTAAGGTTTCGGTTAGACAGCAGGCCCGGTAACGTGATCAATCATGAAAGCGGCCCCGCGCCGAGCCTGCATCACCCTGGCGTCCCCGACAACGTCCGCCTCGAGGCTGGCGCAGCGGTGTTCAGGATGCTTGCCGATCCGACCCGGCTGCATCTCCTGTGGATCCTCGCCCAGGCCCCGAACGACGTCAGTTCACTCGTCGACCAGACTGGCGCATCACGGACATCTGTGAGCCAGCACCTGGCGAAACTGCGGTTTTCCGGTCTGGTGACCACCCGCAAGGAGAGCCGCAACGTGGTGTACAGCATCGTCGATGGACACCTGGCCCGGCTCGTGCAGGAGGGTCTCAATCTTGCTGACCACCGGGTCACCGGCGAGCCCACCCACGGCTGAGGCCCTCTCCCCCGGATCCATTAGCGCGGCCGACCAGGGTTAGAGTTCGGCGAGCAGCTGTTCCATTTCCTGGATTTCGGCGAGCTGGGTTTCCATGATGGTCTCGGCGAGAGCAATTGCCGCAGGGTTCTCCCCGTTATCGATTTCCTCCTGGGCCATCTCCACCGCCCCGTCGTGGTGTTCAATCATGGATTCCAGGAACAACCCGACCGCGTCGTCACCCTCAGCCGCTTCCAGATCAGCCATCTGATCTTCATCCAGCATGCCGTCCATCCCACCCATCCCGCCCATCTCGTGCCCAGCCATGCCACCGTCNCGGGCATGACCGGTCGGTCCCACGCTTCGAGCCAGCCGGTCATGATATCGATCTCAGGACCCTGCGCAGCCTTGATCCTGGTGGCGAGATCGGTAATCTCAGGGCTGACGTCGTCTTTGGCAAGCATCATCTCGCTCATCTCCACCGCCTGCTGGTGGTGAGGAATCATCATCTGGGCGAACATGGCATCCGCGGGATTGTGCTCGGCGGATACCACAGCACTGGATTCGGTGGGGGAAGCAGTTCCCTGGGTGAAAGCCGTTGGCTCGGCCACCGGGGTAGTCGTGTCGTTGTCGCTTACGCAGCCCGCGAGTGTGATGACGGCTGCGACGCTCAGCCCTGCGATGGGGAGGTAACGCTTCATAGTGATCTGATCCTTTGTGAATTCATCTGATGAATAGTCTGCAGTGGTGCCCTCGACGGGCATGCATGCCTTTGGCTGGAAGCCTTTGCGCTCACCAGAAAGGCGGGTGCCGGTGTTTTATGTCCGGCTGATACAGAGTTGGATCAGTGAAGGAACGGGGATCGATAGGGGTTGTAAACGGATCAGTGGCGGACCGCGGAGGAGCACCGACCCGGGAACGAACCGGCCGGAACGGATCAGGAACCCCAGAATGGCGACGACGATGATCGCCAGGAGACACATTCCCAGGACTGCGCTGTCGTTGCCGCATGACCCCACGCAGCCCTGCCCTGATTCGCCGGAGCTCCCGTCCGTAGAAGCGGCGGGGGCAGCATTCGCCTGGACGTGGTGCGACCCGCTCATAGCCGTCGCGGATTCGGTGTCCAATGTCATAGGACTAGCAGAGAACACAGCACCATCAGCCGCGTCGTTCCACGTTGAAGATCCGTGTGTGGACGGGCCGTGACCGCCCATCCACACATGCATTGCGAGGATCGCGACAATGATGGCGGCAAACCCCAAAGAGGTTAGGGCTGTTCGCGACAGATCGAGCATCGCCCTTAGCCTGATCCTGCCTGACACCGCCATTGCCCTTTCATTTTTCGTTGACTGCTTCCAGTTTAGTGAACTTCACGCAGAGCCGGAGGTCGGGCTGTGCATTGACATGCGGAGCAGCGCTGGCTAGGTTTTGATATTGGTAAACTTTTTCCACCTTACGAGAATCTAAGGGGCGGGCATTATGCCGAACTATTTGGAGATCAACGGCCTCAGCGTCGCCGAAGAGCTTTATGACTTCGTCCGGGACGAAGCTTTGCCTGGAACGGGGATTGAAGAGGGAGCTTTTTGGGCTGGCGCGGCCGCGGTCATCACCGATTTCTCGCCCCAGGTGGGGGAACTGCTAGCCATCCGGGACCGGATGCAGCAGCAAATTGACGAGTTTCACCGCTCGCAAGGGGCGGAACCCGTGCAGGAGGAAGCCTACGAGACGTTTCTCCGCTCAATCGGTTACCTGGTCGACGAGCCCGAAGACTTCGCTATCACGACCGACCGGGTGGACCCCGAGATCGCAACCGTGTCCGGGCCTCAATTGGTAGTCCCGCTCCTGAATGCCCGGTTCGCTGCCAACGCAGCAAACGCTCGATGGGGCTCACTCTATGACGCGCTCTACGGCACGGATGCAGTTGACGACGGCGATGGTCGCGAACAGACAGGTGCCTATAACCCAGTCCGTGGCGCCGCCGTCGTGGCACGTGGGCGGCAGTTCCTGGATGAGTACCTTGGTCTGGCGGGCGGATCCCACGCTGACGTCAACGCCTACCGAATTGCAGACGGCGCTCTCGTCGCGGAGACACCAGATGGTTCGCTGGGGCTGGCCGACCCAGGGCAACTGGTGGGCTATCAGGGAAGCGCGGACGCCCCCGAATCAGTATTGCTGGTACACCACGGACTTCACGTCGAAATCCTGATCGACCGCACCCACACCATCGGTTCTGGGGACCCTGCTGGGGTGAAGGACGTAGTGTTGGAGTCAGCGATCACAACCATCATGGACCTCGAAGACTCCGTAGCAGCGGTCGACGCCGGGGATAAGGTCTTGGGCTACCGCAATTGGCTGCAATTGATGCAGGGCACCCTGACTGCCGAGATTGCGCAAAAGGGAGGCACACATACCCGGCGGCTCAACTCCGACCGCACCTACACGGCACCCGACGGCTCGGAGCTGACTCTGCCCGGGCGCTCGCTGCTTCTCATCCGCCAGGTAGGCCACCTGATGACCAGTGATGCTGTCCTGGACTCTTCCGGAGCGCCGGTGCCCGAGGAGATCCTCGACGCCCTATTCACTGGACTTGGCTCGGTACACGATCTGCGGGGCCCACACGCCGGGCGCAACTCGCGGGCCGGATCGGTGTACATCGTCAAGCCGAAGATGCACGGTCCGGGTGAAGTCGCAGTGGCCTGCGCACTGTTGGCGGCCGTAGAGCCCGTGTTGGGCCTTGAACCGCTTACCCTGAAAATCGGCATCATGGACGAAGAACGCCGTACGTCGACCAACCTGAAGGCTTGCATCTGGGAGGCGCGGGAACGTGTCGCGTTCATCAACACCGGATTCCTTGATCGCACCGGCGACGAAATCCATACCTCGATGATCGCTGGCCCCATGGTCCGCAAAGCCGACATGCGTAACTCCAGCTGGATCGCGGCCTATGAGGACGCGAACGTTGATATAGGCCTGGAGTGCGGGTTCAGCGGGCGGGCCCAAATCGGTAAGGGCATGTGGGCGGCCCCTGACAATATGGGCGACATGCTGAGGCAAAAGGTTGCGCACCCGCTTGCCGGCGCGGACTGCGCCTGGGTCCCCTCCCCGACCGCCGCGACCCTGCACGTTATGCACTACCATCAGGTCGATGTGGATGCCCGGCAGGCTGAACTAGCCGGGAAGCGTCGCTCGACCCTGCGGCAACTGCTCACCATTCCGCTCGGTAACCCCTCTGACTGGAGTGCGGATGACCGACGTAGCGAGCTGGATAACAACATTCAGAGCACCCTGGGATACGTCGTGCGCTGGGTGAACGACGGCGTCGGGTGCTCCAAGGTTCCCGACATCCACGGCACAGCATTGATGGAAGACCGCGCAACCTGCCGCATCAGCTCCCAGCACGTCTCGAACTGGGTGCTGCACGGCATCGTAACCGAGGAAGAGGTCGACGCTTCCCTGCAACGAATGGCTGTGGTCGTCGACGAGCAGAACGCCTCGGACCCTGCCTACGTGCCGATGTCCCCGGCGTTCAATACCGAGGCGTTCCTGGCAGCCCGCGAACTCGTTCTAGAGGGCGCCGCTCAACCATCCGGATACACCGAACCCATTCTGCATCGCCGCCGTGCCCTGCATAAGCAAGCCGACAATCGAACGAGGTCATCATGAGCCTGACACTGACAACCGCCCAATCCATCATCGCCGACGCCCTCGCGGCAGGTCAGCAGCAGAACTTCAAGCCGCTGACCGTCGTCGTGCTCGACGCCGGCGGCCACGTCATCGCCGCTGCGCGCCAGGATGGTGCCTCGAATAATCGCTTTGAGATCGCCCAGGGTAAGGCGTACGGAGCGCTGGCCCTCGGAATGGGTTCGCGGGCAATCATGGAGCGCGCCGAGCAACAGGCGTACTTTATTGCCGCAGCGACAGCCACTCTGGGTGGCCGACTCATCCCAGTGCCCGGTGGTGTCCTGGTACGCGACAATGACGGCACCATCCAGGGAGCGGTCGGCATCAGTGGGGACAGCTCAGACAACGACGAAGCCGCCGCGTCGACCGCAATCAAGGCTGCTGGCCTGACGGCACAAATTGACTGAAACCACCGTTGCCGGGTGGTAGGTGGCTCACGCTCGTAACCACTCTCTGGGACCGTCAAGGCGCTCGAACGCCTTGACGGTCCTTTCGGTAGGATGCCCTTCCTGTCCCCCATGCATTCCCGGTTGACTGCCGTAAGAGGCCTTCGGCATAACCGGTGCCCGCATCTTCGGCACCTTGGGAGAATAGAGTGATGGAGTTCAACCGGCTGTTACAGATCCGTCGCATCTATGCCCAACCCGCTGCATTGGAGTTGCCACGAGGGAAAGAGATTGTCCAACGATGGCCGGCAGCCGAAGTTGTGCTTGTCGACAACCACTGGAACATACCGGACCTCCACGGTGATGAGACCAACGTTCCCCGCTGGTCCAGGATCAAGACGGAAGCGTTGGTACTCGGGGTCAAGAAATCATTGGCCGTAAAGCCGAACGGCCGGTCAGCGGATTTCATTGCGCCCTCAACTGCCAACGGTTGCGCCATGGCATGCGCTTACTGCTACGTACCCCGACACAAGGGATACAGCAATCCGGTAACCGTGTTCGCGAACATCTCGCAGATCGCAGGAGCGCTTGATCGGCACGCCGCACGACAGGGCATGAAATTGGAGCCCAACCAGTGCGACCCGGAACTTTGGGTCTACGACATCGGCGAAAACAGCGACTGTTCAGTCGACGCGCTGATCAGCGATAACGTGGAGGACCTCGTCACACTCTTCCGCGATGTGCCGAACGCGAAGCTGTCCTTCGCCACCAAGTACGTTAACCCAGCGATGCTCGGGTGGGACCACGGCGGTCATACCAGGATTCGCTTTTCCCTCATGCCCGCGGAGCTGGCGAAATCGATTGACGTCCGAACCTCGCCTGTGGCCGAACGGATGGCTGCGATCAATGACTTCGTGGAGGCCGGGTATGAGGTACACGTCAACTTCTCCCCCGTCATCATCACGGACACCTGGCTCAGCGATTGGGAGGAACTGTTGCGCCAGCTTGATGCCAAGCTAACGCCCGCCGCTAAAGCCCAACTGGCGGCGGAAGTCATTTTCCTGACCCACAACGAGCGGCTACACGAGGTGAATTTGGGGTGGCATCCGCAGGCCGAGAAGGCGCTGTGGCGCCCAGATCTGCAGGAATCGAAGGTTTCGTCCAACGGCTTCACCAACGTCCGCTACCGCTCAGGGACCAAGGCTGGCTATGTTCGACAACTGCTTGCCCTGATTCGGGATATCGCGCCGTACTGCCGCATCCGCTACGCGTTCTGAGCCTGGACGAACGACACATCTCTCTGGGAGACCCTGCTTCGGTAGTCGGCTTTCGGTCAATCAGTACCGCGGATCACGTGGTCACGTCCGACGAGCAAACCCGTCCCAGCTAGAACCGCCATGATGCCAGCGGTGACAATGAGTGGAAGCGTCCAACCCCCGCTCACATCGCGAAGGCCGCCGAACATCACCGGCCCGACTGCACCCAGACCGTAACCGACAGACTGCGCCATGCCCGACAGGGACGCCGCCTGCAGGTGATTGACGGTCCGGAGGCTGAACAGCGACAGAGCAATAACAATGAGGCTCCCGCACCCGATTGCTCCCAGAAGGATCCACAACAAGATGAGGTCCGGCACCAGTGCCAGACCGAGAAACGTCACGAACATGAGAGCCCCACTCATGAAGGATACGAACCGTTGGTCCACGCCTCGATGAATGATCCCTCCTGCGGCAAGACTGGCGAACACGCTGAGGAGCAAAAATACTGACAGGTGAACTCCCGCGGTGGTGGCAGGGATTCCGCGACTTTGCTCGATGGAGGGGAGCCACGCCATCAAAACGTAAAAGCCAATAGATTGCAGGCCCATGAAAATCGTCACCTGCCAACCCAAGGCTGAGGCCCATGGCGACCGGTGAGGGGCCTCCGGCATGGTGGCGTGCGGAGTATCCAACCTGTGCCGGCGCAGCCACGGCAAGAGCACCGCCATCGCTATCAGAGCCAGTCCCACCCAGATTCCAAGGGCAAGCCGCCATCCCGCCGGAGACATTTGTGCCACGGGCACGACGACGGCGGCCCCGATCGCGGCGAACGCAGCCTGGGTGGCGGTGTAGCTTCCGGTAACCTGGCTGACCCGCAGTGGAAAGTCCCGCTTCACAAGCGACGGCACCAAGACATTGAGAAACGCAATAGCCAAGCCGATCAGCACGGTGCCCAGCCAGATGAAACCGGGCACGGGTAACGAGCGAAGCACGATGCCGACGGCGAGGATCAGCAGTGATAGCCACAGCGTACGATCAAGACCCAAACGGGACGCGATGCGGGGCGCGACGGGTGAGAAGACTGCAAAAGCGATGAGCGGAAGACCTGTAAGGAGTCCTGCCGCAGCACTGGATAACTGGAGATCGCCGCTGATGTTCTCCAGCACCGGGCCCACGCTGACAAAGGACACCCGAAGGTTAACTGCGATGAACAGAACGCCGATGAATGCGAACCCGAACCTAACAGTGCGGTCCTGCGAGTTCCGAGCAGTAGCCAGCATAGACTCTTCTTCTATCCTTCAAGAGGTGTGGGGCGCCATCGCCCTCGGACTCGCATCATACGGGACCGGTCCCGGCCACCACATCCACCCTCCAACAAACAATGGGGGCGCTGCGGCCGGAATCCGTTCAAGGTGGCAAGCCCCGGTGCTCCCTGCCGTCCCTGGGATGTACTCCTTAGAAAATACATCCTGGGGGTGGCTTCTGGTGAGGTAGCGCCAATAGGTAGGAATGGAATTCGTAGGTGTCAAACATTTGCGAAGTGTCTGCAGTCATGTGGAGGCGGGTATCGTCGTCACAGGGCCATTACTGTCCCAAACCAACTCGTCGACGAGCCAGGAAGGGTCATCCCTATGCGCACAACACCGGCAGTTCTGGTCTTTGACGTCAATGAGACTTTGTCTGACATGACGCCGATGAAAAATGCGTTCACAGAATCTGGGTTACACGAGACCCTCTCACGTGTATGGTTCGCCGAATTACTCCGCGACGGGTTCGCGCTCACTACAACCGGCGAAAACCCGGCCTTCCTGGACATCGCATCCGACAGTCTTCACCGGCTCCTCACCCAAACCTTAGGACCGGGCAACTATCAGAACCAGACCAATCACATCATGGGCGTGTTCAAGAACCTCCCTCTGCACCCCGATGTGGCACCCGGCATCAGGAAACTGAACACCATCACTCAACTGGTCACGCTTAGCAACGGTTCTCCTTCAGTAGCGGAATCTCTAACCTCCAGGGGCGGCATCCGGGACAAGTTCTCCCGATTGCTCAGCGTCCAAGATGCGCCATGCTGGAAACCGGCCGCAGAGGCCTACCGCTACGTTTCACGCCAGACCGGCCATGCGCCCGGCGATCTCATGCTGGTAGCGGTCCACCCGTGGGACATCCACGGCGCAAAAACCGCCGGTTTGCAGACCGCCTGGATAAACCGCTCGGCTACTGCCTACCCCTCCTACTACGCCCAGCCCGATGTAGAAGCTCAGGACATTATTGAACTAGCGAGAACACTCCAAACGACCTGATCTCGCCTCTTCTCCTTAACAGCCCACCGAGTTGTAAAACCAAATGGTCCTGGATGCCCTTGGGGTGGTCTTGCTCCGACTCGTCTGGTCACGGACACTCCAATCTGGATCATTTAGGTAGTAGACGAGGAACGCCGCTGGGAGGACAATGGCTCTCCTCCGGCGCACATCAGGTGCACCTTCGGAGGCGATGAAGGAATAACGATGACTGAAACTATTCTCGTCTACGGGGCAACGGGTACCCAAGGGACTCCGGTCGAGGCCCAGCTCCTCACACAGGGGCGGACCACTCGCGTCGTAACTCGTGACGCAAACCGCGCCGCGCACTGGAGCGCTCGGGGCGCTGAGGTCGCAGTGGCCGACTTGGGCGACCCGGACAGCCTCGCGAAGGCGAACGCCGACATCGATCGTGTGGTCCTCCAACTCCCCCTGCAGTATGACTTCGAATTGCATGAGGCATATGGCCGCAATGCCGTCGACGCCGCCCGTGCAGCCGGAGTGAAGCTGGTCGTGTTCAATACCAGCGCGCACGTCATTCCCGGCGAAAACGTTCATGCTTATGAGGCGCGTCAGGAGGTGGTCGATTACCTCCACGCCAGTGGGATCCCGAGCGTCGTGATTCGCCCGACCTTTTACTATGAAATATTTTTGGGTCCATGGATTAGGCCAGGGATCGTCGACTCAGGTGTCGTAGCGTTCCCGCTGCCTGCGCAGTTCCCGATGTCCTGGATTTCTGCGGCGGAAACGGCCGCGTACGCAGTGGCCGCTCTAGACCGGCCTGACCTGGCGG
Source organism: Arthrobacter sp. CAL618 (assembly GCF_000468215.1). NCBI lineage: Bacteria > Bacillati > Actinomycetota > Actinomycetes > Micrococcales > Micrococcaceae > Arthrobacter > Arthrobacter sp. CAL618. The sequence goes on from NZ_ASZW01000275.1 coordinate 26,371, forward strand.
GGAGGGGATTCGACGTCGGCGGACCAGAAGCGCTTACCGGCGTCGACATCGCCGGTCGGTTCGCTGACATTACCGGACGTCCGATGACCTACGTGTCTATCGACCCCGACGATTACGAGCTTGCGCTGGCGCCCATTTTCGGCGAAACGGTAGCGTTTGAGGTGGCAGCTCAGGTGAGATGCATGATCCGCCGCGGGAGTGGTGCAATAGACATGACTGCGACCAGCGCAGACTTTGGGGTTGAGGCGTTACCGCTTGCACGGTGGTTGAATGGGCATGACTGGGACGTAGCCTGACGGCCTCCACTCAATTTTTGGCGGCAGAAATTCAGCGCTACTTCAAGGGATTTGACGGCACCCACTGTTGCTGGCGAATGCACGCCGATCCCGCCTCCGATAAGACCCAGCGGTCTCCCTTGTTCAGCAGTTTCATGCTCATCAGTGGCAACTCTCCAACCGCCCCCGTGACACCGACGAAATAGCAGTTCTGATGGTCCGCCCGAGCCCTCACATGGACACAGCCCCGACCCGTGACATCCGGACCGCGCTTTGCGTTGTCTGGCGCGAAGCTTCCTGCGGCTATGGTCGCGGTGGCTGGGCTGTCCGCGAGTGATTTGCCAACCTCCACCTGCCCGGATGTGATGCTGAATCTGACATGCACCTTGTCAGACCGAACATATGCCGACTTGTGCAGGGGAGGACAATCCCGCTGGCAGGCAGCGGTGTTTCCGGTGCCGACTGCCACAGCGCGCTGAGAAGCTCACGCGAGAACAAGCCTGTGGAGTGAGTCCGCTACGCCCGCTTTCGTCCTCTGGAGCTAAGCAGGTTTGGCATATGCGGCTGCGCTCAGAATTTCGTAGCCCACAAATGTTTCATCGTTTTCGACCCAGGCGTCATGGCCAGGGGGGATTGAATAGGCTTCGCCGACGCGAATTGTGGCGCGGGTTCCATCTTCCATCTCAACTGTCAGCGTTCCGGCAATACAAAACCCCAAATGACTATTTTGGCAGCTCTCGGTCTGCACCACGGTCTTGACGGTCTCGGACCACCTCCAGCCGGGCTCGAAAGTGAACCTGCCTAAGGTAGTGTCGCCAAGGTTGACCACATCAACTTCGGTCTTAGGTGGACGGCGTTTTTCATCGGGTTCGTTGAATGACTTTGATTCCAGAGCCTTGACACTTATCGCGGACATCTCGTCCTCCCCATTAAGCCTTGCCCAACTGGTTTGACCCGGAGGAGAGATGCTCCGGGATGAGGGTCCGGAGACCTCTGAAGCGTGGCCTTTTCAGGGCTAAACCGGACATTTGCGACCAACGGCTACAGTGTGCTCTCAGCTGTGGCCTATGTCAACAGCTTTCATCGGCATCCTGAAGCCCGGTTCCAAAGTCGCTTCCTCCCTGCTCATCGATGTGATTGTTGGGAAGACTTAGCCCGGCTCGACCGCCCTTTGCCATCCAGTTGTTTCACTCAGCAATCACCTCAAGTCATCCTGATAGCAGAATGGAAGACTAGGAGACGGCTGAGTAGGAAGGAACGATTTCGGGGGTCTCCCCCGCCTGCTTTATGTTTAATAGCTCCTGCCTTGGACTGTGATGTGAGTGTGTACTGTGCGCCGGTCACCGTGTCGATGAGTGCGCCTCGCAGGCGCTGATTGCGGCGGTTATCGTTCAACTGGGCAGCTAGGGGCAACTCTTAGGCGTTGGCGAGCCAGAGGTCGGATCCGAATACTTCATAGTGGATGCGGTCAGCCGGGACGCCTGATTTTAGTGCCTGCGATCGGATTGAGCGCATGAAGGGTAGCGGTCCGCAAAGGTAAACGGACGCGTTATCCGGGATGGTTATTGAGTCCAGGGACATGAATCCCTCACGCGAATCGCTGGTTGGCGTTTCCAGCCAGAGCTCGAGTCCGGCGGACTCGAGGCTTGCCGCGTCGTTGCTCATCTGTTCCCGAAGCGCCCAGCGGTCGAGGCTGGCTTCAGCATGCAGGACGAGTACCTCTCGACGGGATTCTTGTTGAGCCAGGGACCGCAGAATCGAGGCTGTGGGGGTGCAGCCGATCCCGGCAGACGCCAGAACGAGCGGGTGATCACCGTCAGCCAAGGTGACGTCTCCACAGGGGTTTGAGAGCATTAACTGGTCGCCGACCTGGACGCTGTTGTGAAGCACCGGAGTTACTTCGCCCTCCGTGTCGAGTCGGGCGGTGAATACCCGCACGGCTGTCCCGTCGTCTGCGGCCAGCGAGTATTGGCGTACCTGGTGAACGCCGTCTGGCATCCTTACCTTCACGCCAACGTACTGTCCCGGCTGGGATGGTGTCACCGGGGTCTCATCGGCAGGAACGAGAGTGAAGGTCACGGCGTCGCTGCCCGCAGCTTCTTTTTTGCTCACCGTCCATGGTGCCCAGGGCTTGTCATTGGCGGCTGAGGCATATAGTCCCTTTTCCATTTTGATCAGGGTGTGGGCCATCAGCCAGTAGACCTCAGTCCATGCTCCAGCTATTTCGGCGGTAATTACATCGCTGAGTTCCTCGGCAATAGCGTCGAAGAGATGCTTGTAAACGACGTCGTACTGCTCCGGCACAATGCCGAGGGACACGTGCTTGTGGGCGATACGGGCAAGCAGAATTTCCGGGGCACTGTCTGGGTTATTGACCATGTGAGTGGCAAATCCCGCAATGCTTCCCGCCAAGGCCTGCTGCTGTGTCCCATTTTTCTGATTTGATCGGCTAAAGAGGCCATCAAACAACTCCGGATGCGCAGTGAAGAGCCTGGCGTAGAAGTTCTTGGCAATTTCGGGCATTTTCTCGCCCACCAAGGGAAGAGTCGCCTCGATGATGGGATGGGACTGGGTCGAAAGCATGCCGTCTCCTAGATTTGAGGCTCATTTGCCTACCCTAAAAGTAGCATCTCATATGCTGGTTTAACTATTTGAGCTATGACAAGCGCACCGCTGCGGCACCACCTATTGGCTGCTTATTGTGCTCAAAGCAACGAAGACAGGACCCGTCCCACGGGGATCGGCCAGCCCTGCTATGACAACGTCGTCGAGCTCCGAGTAAAAAGCTTCCCGGGCGCGGCGCAATGCCGTACGCAAACCGCAACCGTGAATGAGCGGGCAATCACCGGCCGGTGTGCGGCAATCCGCGAGATCCTCCCGGGTGTCCAAAGCCCGCAGCAAAGAGCCGACACTCGCACGGCGGCCCTCCTCACTGATCCTTAGCCCACCGGAGCGCCCACGGACGACATCGACAAGACCAAGATCGCGGAGCCGTATTACGGCTTTGCTGACATGGTTGTAGGGGATGCCAATTTCCTCGGCGATAACTCGGGAAGTTTTCAGCTCCGCCGCTGGAGCAAGGATCATCATCACGCGCAGGCAGACATCCGAAAAGGCGTTGATCCTCATGTATCAACAGTAGGCCGAGAAAAGGTACCCGGCGGAATTTGGCCTACGGGTTCCCTTCACAGGTGAACTTTCGCCTTTCCACTGATCAATCTCTGGGCCTACCTGCGAAACGCGGCCGGACACCGGCTGTCAGGAGACTGGCACTTCGACATCAACGATGCCGACGAACCGACTTCCGATTCCCTCGTACTCGCTGCGGACCAGACTCGGCATTACCGGCGGGAGGTCCTCAAGGGTGTGGTGCGCGCAGTAGACATAGGTGAACGGCGGCCACCACTTCTTAGGCCGTGCGGCTTCCGAGAAACCACAGACCGCGCAGGTCAGTTGAACCCAAACGGGGCGCTTACCCGTCCGGTTGTTCCTGGACTGAACGAGCCAGCCCGGTGGACTGTCCATGAGCTCGGATAGCTCGGTGTCCGTCAGCCTTGCAGGGATACCGTGACGGTGCGCCATTTCCAGGGAAATATCGAGGATTTGAGCTGCTTCACGTCGTGTAACCATCAGACAACGATACGGGATGCGGGCCCCTCCCTGCTCACGGATCCGCGTAGGACGCCGATACCCACCAGCACCTCCGACGCCCTTCACAACTGCCGGTTAAAGCCTATTTGGACGTGTCGGCAGTGGACTCCGTCCTCCCATCGACCTCAGAATGCTCGGCCAGCTCGTGTGGACGTACGGCGTCTACCGGTATGCCGTTTACCAGTACCTGCTCGTCCATGTCCTCGGCGCTGCGGGTCTTGAGTAGACTCGCGACGGTCGCTACAACGACGGTGGCTGCGATGAAGAGCAGCGAGAACCAGATGGGGATCTCGGGTACCCAAAGAAGTGGCTCCCCGCCGTTGACGAAGGGGAGCTCGTTGACGTGCAGGGCGTGGAAGACGAGCTTCACTCCGATGAAGCCGAGGATGACGGCCAGACCCTGGGCGAGGTAGACCAAGCGCTCGAGCAGCCCTCCGATGAGGAAGAACAACTGCCGCAGACCCATCAACGCGAAGGCGTTGGCGGTGAAAACGATGTAGGCCTCGTTGGTCAGACCGTAGATTGCGGGGATTGAATCGACAGCGAAGATGACGTCCACAAAGCCAATCGCGATGATTGTCAGCAACATGGGCGTGACGTAGCGCTTCCCGCCCTGCTTCACAGTGAGTTTGTCCTGGTGATACTCATCGGTGACGGGCAGGACCCGGCGGACCAGTGTCATAAACCTACCGTTAGCCGGATTGGACTCGTGGCTGCTGAACGCTTGCCGGTAGGCCAGAACGAGCAGTAGGGCGCCGAAGATGTAAAAGACCCACGAAAAGTTCTCGATCAGGGTCGCTCCGATAGCGATAAACCCGCCACGCAGGATGAGGGCGATGATGATCCCGATCATCAGCACCTTCTGCTGATACTTTTTCGGGACGGCGAATCCGGCCATCACGATGAGGAAAACGAATAGGTTGTCGATCGACAGAGCCTTCTCGGTGAGATAGCCAGCAAAGTATTCACCGCCGAACTTCCATCCCGACACCACCCCGATCCCCACCCCAAACAACAGTGCCAGTCCGATATAGAAGGCCGACCAGCGCGCCGATTCTGCGATGGACGGCTCGTGTGGTTTACGAACGTGGGCGAAGAACTCGTAGACAAAGAAGAGGATCGTCACAGCGATCGTGATGAGCCAGATCAGGGGTGTGACCTGCATAAGATTGCTCCCAAGGGGTAGGCGTTGAACAGATACGCCAAGGTCTCCTCCGCCCCGGACAACACCGGAACCGACGACCCGAGATGCTTCAGTGCATCCGTATTGACGGGCCAATCACAGACGGGAGTACTCCCCTTGATAAAAGAATCCTAACCCACCCGAAACCGGCAGACCAACCGGCATCCACTCAGCGGGACTTATGCTGGGCGGAATCCTTCTTCTTGCCCTTCGGCGCTTTTTTAGATTTCCCGATCTCGTAGCGCTGTGGAACGAACCGCTGGCGATCCAACGGCGGTCGGTCGTAGATCCGGTTCTGGCGCTCGGGCAACTCGATGTCCGGAAACTCCCGGCGCTCGTAAGGCAGTAGCGATAGCAGATGGGCCATCAGGTTAAGCCGGGCCTCCTTCTTGTTGTCGGCGTCGACCACCCACCACGGGCTGCGCTCGGTGTCACTGAACTCAAACATCTTGTCCTTGGCCTCGGCGTAGTCAACCCACCGGGCTTGCGCCTCAAGGTCCAGGGTGCTCAGTTTCCAACGCTTAGCCGGGTTATCGATGCGGCCCTGGAATCGTCGGCGCTGCTCGGAGTCAGAAAGACTCAACCAGTACTTCACCAGGACGATCCCATCGGAGATCAATGCCTCTTCAAGCATGGGCACCGCCTCGACGAAGTCGGCATACTGTTCATCGGTGCAATAGCCCATCACCCGCTCCACCCCGGCCCGGTTGTACCAAGACCGGTCGAACAGCACAATTTCCCCAGCCGCTGGTAGATGGGCGATGTAGCGTTGAAAGTACCACTGTGACCGCTCGCGCTCAGTGGGCGCCGGGAGTGCAACAACCCTGCAGAAGCGCGGGTTGAGCGCCCCGCTAATGCGTTGGATCGTTCCGCCCTTACCGGCGGTGTCGCGTCCTTCGAAAATAACGACCAACCGCGTGCCGGTTGCGCGCACCCACTCCTGCAAGGCGACCAGTTCCTCCTGCAACCGCAGCAATTCCTTGTCGTAGTCCTTCTTGGACAGGACCTGGGGGCTCGCCTCATCAGACGTTTTCTTGACCACACCTCATATTCTGCCCCAGAGCAGAGCATTTCAGGGAGGTACTTCCACTGTTCGGGCCGAGGGCCACGAGAACCGGCCTTCTCCGAGAACCGTTGGCGCTGATACTCGGACCTTCCTGCTCTTGATGTTCATGCACCGCAAGTCGGTGACGGTCGGCGTCTGAGCCGCCG
>NZ_ASZW01000276.1:0-17377 GCF_000468215.1 Arthrobacter sp. CAL618
CGGGTTTCACACTGGACCAGAACCTCACCATGCCCCGTGCGGCGCCCCCTCGGTTGGTACGGGCAATCCACTGCAGGGCTTCATCGCGGGTTCTCAATGGAGATCTGTTCCAGGTGTTCAGGCATCCGGGCCCGCCAGCCCAGTTCCCGTTTAATACGGATGCGGAGGGCATCCGATGCAACGGGTTCGCCATGCGTAATGTAGGTCATGCGGGGTTCGGTTTCTGCTGCTTTCATCCACGCGATGAGCCCGTCGGAATCGGCGTGGGCAGACAGGCTTTGCATCTGGATAACTTCGGCGCGGATCAAAACGTCCCCACCATAGATGCGGAGCACACGTTCCCCGGCGGCGAGGACCGCACCCCGGGTACCGCTGGCCTGGTAGCCGCTGAGGACGATGGCGTTTTTCGAATCCGGTCCATACGCTGCGATGTGATGCAGGATCCTGCCGCCGGTCAGCATGCCGCTGGCTGAAATGATGATCATCGGTCCGCCTCGCAGGTTCAGCAGCTTGGACTCATCCGCGGTGCGGGTGAGCCTGGCCAGCCTATACATGCCTTCGTAGTCGTCCTGCTTGAGATGGTGTTCCTCGCGGTACCGCTGGTACATCCGGGAAGCGTCGATCGCCATGGGGCTGTTCAGGTACACCGGGATGTCCGGAATCGCGTTCTTCCTGCGGAGCTTGGACAGATACAGCATCAGCGTCTCAGCCCGGCCTACGGCGAACGCTGCAATCATGATCACCCCGCCGCGTTTCGCCACCCGATTAATGATCTCCCCAAGTTGTTTCTGCGGGTCCATGCCTGAGTGTTTCCGGTTGCCGTACGTTGACTCGGTTACCAGCACCCCGACACGGCCAAGCGCCCGCGGCGGGTACATGAAAGGATCATCGGCTCGGCCCAGATCCCCGGTGAAATGCACGGAGTGTGAGCCGATCCGGATATGGACCTGCGCGGCGCCCAGGATGTGACCGGCGGGCAGGAACGTCAGTTCCATGCCTCCGCCAAGCGGCAAGGGGGTGTCGAACCCGTGGGTTTTGAAACTGTTGAGGGACTTCACGGCATCGGCCGCCGTGTAGAGCGGAAGCGGCGGCCTGTGTTGGGACGATCCGCGGTGGGATGCGTACCTGGCCTCTTCTTCCTGTAAGTGTCCGCTGTCCGGGAGGATCAGCTTGCAGAGGTCGAAGGTGCCCTCTGTGGCGTAGACAGGTCCGGCGAAGCCGTCCCTGACGAGCGCGGGTACGTATCCGGTGTGGTCCAGGTGCGCATGAGTCAGGACCACGGCGTCGATGGAATGCGGCGGGACGGGAAAGGGTGCGCGGTTGCGTTCGCGGCTGCGCTTGTAGCCCTGGAAAAGTCCGCAGTCGACCAGCACACGCTTGCCACCGGCCTCAATCAGGTATCGGGAACCGGTAACGGTATCGGTGGCTCCAAGGAACCGGAGGGTCGGCTGCTGGTGTTTCATAATTTCCCGTTCCCGTTGATTTTCCCATACTCTGCCGCCGGATACCGCATTCAGCTATGACCGGCGAGGTAACCAACGAGGCCGTCAACCGTTGCCACCGCCGGATAGTCGCGTTCCGGAATGTCCACACCGGTGGTCTTTGCGATGGTCTCCACGAGATGAAGAAAGTCCAGCGAGTCAAGTTCCAGGTCCTGGCGCAACCGGGCACAGCCTTCGAGATCATCAGGTTCAACATCGGGGGCCACCTGGCTGATTGCTGCCTGCACTGCCTGTCTGGCGTCCTGTTCCTTCATAACTCCTCCGGTCTCTGCAGTAATTCATCGATGCGGGAAAGGAAACGGCCGCCGCGGAGCCCGTCGCTGACGCGATGGTCTGCCGATAGCGTTGCGGCGACAGTGTGGCGGATGCCGAGCATTCCGTTGTGCGCCCACGGCTGCTCAAGGACTTTGCCGAAGCCCACCATGGCCACCTGGGGTGGATAGATTACGCCGTAGACGCTGTCCACGCCGAGGTCGCCCAGGTTGGTCACGGTGATGGTGGGGTCGGTCATCTCGGCGCGCTGCAGCCGGCCCGCCCGGGCTCGGCTGACGAGGCCGCGCAACTTGTCCATAAGTTCATCGAGGGTCAGCGTTTGGGCATCGTGCAGGGCGGGAGCCACCAGACCTCCGTGGCGCAGGGCCACAGCGACGCCAAGATGGACGCTGGCGCTCGGGTGAAACGTCCCACGGGTAAAGAACCCGTTCATCTCCGGCGTTTCCTTTGCGGCCAATGCCGTCGCCTTCAGCAGCAGGGCCGAGGGAACCAGGCGGGATGAGACCGGCCGCTGTTGGTTCTGCGATTGCATCCACGCCATCGCCGTTGCCAGGTCAAGAGTGTTGGCCAAGTAGTAGTGCGGAATTTCCTTCTTCGAACGGGACATGAGGGAGCCGATGGCCTGCCTGAGGGTGGCGGCCTTATCCCCGCCGATCTCTTTCCGGCTCCGCGGTGCAGCGTCGACTGCAGGCTCCGCTTGCCGTGGAGGCTCGGATGCCATCGCCTCCACCCGTTTTCCGGTGGCCGCGCCCGCGGCGCGACGGACATCGGACTCGGTGATGGCGCCGTCGGGCCCGGTACCGACCACTTCTTGAAGGTCGACCCCAACCTGGGTCGCCAGCCGCCGGGCACGCGGGGAGGACCGCATCCTGCGCTGGTACGCCGGGCCGTTTTGGGCTCCGGGAGCTGCCGGCACTCCCCTGGCCGTACTCTCGGCGGCAGCACTTTCGACGTCGGCACGGGTCACCTCGCCATTCAGGCCGCTGCCACGGATCGAGCCGACGTCGACCCCGAGGGAGTGGGCCAGATGCCGGACCGGCGGCGAGATTTTGCTGCCGTGTTTGACCGCCGGAGGTGAAGGGACTTTGGGCTCCACAACGGCTGGNTCGCCAGCCGACGCCACGGTGGGGGTTGGTTCTGACGGGGCCGGGCTTCGGTCGGCGGGTGTCGGAGTGAACCGGGCGATGGGTGTCCCTACGTTCACGGTGTCGCCGATGTCCACAAGGAACTCGGCGACCACGCCTTCCTCGAATGACTCGATGTCCATGACGGTCTTGTCGGTGTCCACAGCGGCCACGATGTCACCCTTGTGGACATAGTCACCGGGCTTGACCAGCCACTCCACCACCTTGCCGTGCTCCATATCGGCGCCCAGGGACGGCATTCGAAACTCAGCCACGGTTTCCCACGGCCTTCCGCACGGCAGCCACGACCCTCTCAACCGACGGCAGCGCGGCCAGCTCCATGTGCTTGGCGTACGGCACGGGCACTTCTTCACTGCAGACCCGTTCCACCGGGGCGTCGAGGTCGAAAAAGGCGTGCTCGCCGATCCTGGCGGCGATCTCGGCGGAGAGGCTGCCGCTCCGCCAGCCTTCATCCACGACCACTGCCCGGTGGGTCTTGCCGACGCTGTTGAAGATGGTCCCGTCGTCGAGCGGCCGGAGGGTGCGCAGGTCAAGGACCTCAGCGTCAATGCCGTCCCCGGCCAAGCGGTCCGCGGCCTCCAGCACGAGGGGAAGGGTACCGCCGTAGGTGATAAGGGTGACGGCGTTTCCGCGGCGCCGGATGGCAGCTTTGTCGATGTCCACAGGCCCGGCGCCGTCCTCCAGCTCCCCCGCGACGTTGTACAGCGACCCGTGCTCGAAGATCAGCACCGGGTCCGCGTCCTGGAGCGCGGTCCATAACATCCCGCGGGCGTCGGCGAGGGTGGCGGGGGCCAGGATGCGCAGGCCCGGAATGTGCGCATACCACCCTTCCAGGCTGTGCGAGTGCTGTGCGCCGAGCTGGCGGCCCGCCCCTGTGGTCATCCGGATCACTATTGGCACGTTGAATTGGCCGCCGGACATGTGCAGCAGGGTCGCTGCGTTGTTGATGATCTGGTCCAGGGCAAGCAGGCTGAAGTTGACTGTCATGATTTCGACGACGGGACGCATTCCGCCCAGGGCCGCTCCGATTCCCGCCCCGACAAAGCCGGATTCGGACAGCGGAGTATCGCGGATGCGCTCCGGGCCGAATTCCTCAAGAAGGCCCAGGCTGACGGCGAAGCTGCCGCCGTAGCGGCCCACGTCCTCGCCCATCAGGAACACCCGCTCGTCGCGCTGCAGGGCGTCCCGGAGGGCTGCCCTGACCGCTTCCCGGTAAGTGGTTTTCATGCTGCCGGCCCCCCTTCGGCTACGTCGTTTCGCTCGCTGTAGACAAACCGGGTGAGGTCCTCCACCGGTTCGAGTGTGCCCGCCTCTGCGAATTCGACGCCGGCAGCCACCTCCGCGTCGACGTCGGCCTGCAGCGCGGCCCACTGCTCGTCCGACAGCTCACCTGCCGCCTCCAGCGCGGATTTGATCAGGACGATGGGATCCCGTTCCATCCACCGGGCCACCTCGGATTTCTCCCGGTACAGCTCAGGGTCGAACATCGAGTGGGCGCGGAAGCGGTAGGTACGCAGCTCCAGGAAATGCGGGCCTCCGCCGGAGCGCACGGCATCAACGGCCCGCCGGGCAGCTTCCTCGACCGCGAGCACGTCCATCCCGTCGACGGCCCAGGCGGGTATCTCATAGCCGGCGGCCTTGAGGGCCATGTCGGTTTGTGACTCCGAACGGAACAGTGCCGTGCCCATGGCGTACAGGTTGTTCTCGCAGCAGAAGAGCACCGGAAGCTGCCACAGCGCTGCAAGGTTCAGGCTTTCGTGGAACTCGCCTTCAGCTACCGCACCTTCCCCAAAGAAGCAGGCGGTCACCCGGCGCCGGCCGGCCATTTTGTCGGCCAAGGCTAGGCCGACGGCGAGCGGCAACCCGCCGGCCACAATCGCGTTTCCACCGTAGAAGCGGGTGGCGGCATCGAAGAGGTGCATGGAGCCGCCCCGGCCGCGGCAGCATCCTTCAAGACGCCCATACATCTCGGCCAGGATGGAGCCGGCGGACAACCCCCGCAGGAGCGCATGGCCGTGCTCCCGGTAGGTGGCCACCACGGCGTCCTCCGGCGCCAGCGTTTCCAGCACCCCGGCGGCCACGGCTTCTTCACCGATGTAGACATGCAGGAAACCGCGGATCTTAGCGGCGCTGTAAAGTTCAATGCACTTTTCCTCGAGGGTGCGCACACGCAGCATCTGCCGCAAGAGATGCCGGGCGTGGCCAGCATCAGGGATGGCCTGCTCCCGCCGCTCGTTCATGGCCGCAGCCCGGCCTGTTCCAGCGTTGACAGGTCGCCCTCGGGCAGGCTCAGCTCGCGCGCCTTGAGCAGCCGGCGGAGAATCTTGCCGCTACGGGTCTTGGGCAGGTCGGTGGTGAACTCGAGGACCCTGGGGGCGACCGCGGCGCCCAAGCGTTTGCGGGCGAATCCGATAATTTGCAGCCGGAGTTCCTCGGAGGGTTCCTGGCCTCGCTGCAGTTCGACAAAGGCCTTGACCACTTCTCCGGCCACCGGGTCGGGGACACCGATGACCCCGGCCTCCGCCACTGCCGGGTGCTCCATCAGGCAGCTTTCCACTTCGAAGGGGCCGATCAGGTGACCTGATGACTTGATGACATCGTCCCCGCGGCCCACGAACCAGAAGTACCCGTCGCCGTCGCGCCTTGCCAGGTCGCCGGTGAGATACCAGCCACCGGCGAAACAGTGGCGGTACCTCTCGTCCTCGTTGAGGTAGCCGCGGAACATGGAAGGCCATCCGGGCCGGAGCGCCAGTTCCCCCATGGTGTCCGGTTCGGTGACGAGCGTGGCCTTTCCGTCCTGGATGATGGGCTCACCGTGGGCGTCCCGCGCTACCAGCGCAGCTTCGATTCCCGGCAGCGCCCGCCCCATGGAGCCGGGGCGGATGGGCATGGAAGGATAGTTGGAAATCATGATGCCCCCGGTCTCGGTCTGCCACCAGTTGTCATGAATCGGCAGGCCCAGGACCTCCTGTCCCCACACCACGGCTTCGGGATTCAACGGCTCGCCAACACTCGCGACGAAGCGCAGGGCAGACAAGTCGTGGCCAGCAGCCCTCTCCGCCCCCGCCTTCATCAGCATGCGCAGCGCCGTCGGAGCCGTGTACCAGACCGTGATGTGCTGTTCGGCGAGAATCCTGTACCACCGGTCAATGTCGAGTTCTTCCTCATCCACCACCACAGTGACCCCATGGACCAGAGGTGCGATGATCCCGTAGGAGGTCCCGGTAACCCAACCCGGATCGGCTGTGCACCAGTAGATGTCATCCGGATGGAGGTCCAGGGCGTAGCGGCCGGTGGCATAGTGGGCGACCACTGCCTCATGGACGTGGATCGCACCTTTGGGGGTGCCTGTGGTTCCGCTGGTGAAGTGCAGCAGGGCCATGTCCTCGGGCTGCGTGACCGCAATGTCCTGGTCCGGCGAGGCTTTGGCCAGGAGCTCGGTGAGGTCCAGGGTGTCCGGTTCAGGGTGGCCGTCAGCATCGGCCAGCAGGACGAAGCGCAGCTCGGGAAGGCTCTCCCTGATGGGTGCGACCTTCTTCCGGTACAACGCCCTGCTGGTCACCAGCACACGGCCCGCCCCGAGACGCAGTCTTTGCTGCACCGGTTCGGGACCAAAGGCCGGAAAGAGCGGGCAGAAGACACTGGCATTTTTAAACGTGCCCAGGACCGCCACGTAAAGGTCCGGGCTGCGGCCCAGGAGGGAGAAGACCCGTTCGCCCCTCCCGACCCCGAGTTCCCGCAGGACCGCGGCAAACCGGCTGGTCTGGCTGGCCAGCTGCGCATAACTCAGTGAGCGGGTGCCGCCGTCTGACCGGATGAAGCGCAGCGCTTCAATGCCGGACCGGTCACCTGTGGCGTGCCGGTCTACTGCCTCGTAGGCGATGTTCAGACCCCGGCCCCCGGGTAGCCCGGATAGCTCTCGCCGCGCCTGGTCCCATGTGAAGGACTTCCGAACTTCCTCGTACTCGCCGAGATTGGGCGGCACGCGAAACGATGCCGGGTCCTTCGCGATGACAGGCCACCGGGTGGGACGTGCGGTTGCTGCTTTCATGGTTCCATCACTCCTATCCGTTAGAAGCCCATGGGCTCGGTTTCGAGCTCAGGTTCAACCGGCAGGTCCTCGTAGTGCAGCGGGCCCTGCACCAGCCCTGTTCGAGAACCCGAACACCGCGGTCCTCATCAGGTTGTCTCTTCCTCGTCCAGGGGAGCAGCATTCGAAGGACTCCACGACATCCTGAGGATGAAATGCGCGTCCCCACTGCTGCGGGCGATCAGCGCCCCCGCATCCCCAGCCAGTTTCACGCCGAATTCGATCTCCACCTTTTCAGGGGTCAGCTCTGCCATGGCCTCCAACGCTGCCCGGGCTGCTGGGCGGATGCTCGCGAGAGCATCCTCCAGACGCCTGCCGACATCCAGGATCCCCTGTTCGTTGCGGGCCGGGTGGTTCACGCCGTAGCTGTTATCTTCAGTCTCGACGAGCACCGTCCCGGAGCCCACTTCATACCGCATTACCTCAGTCATGGCAGCTTTCCTCCGCTATTGGGACGTGCGCATGTTGTGCTGAGCCTGGGTGAAGGACAAGGGCCCCAACCGCCCCCGATACGACTTATCCACGCGATTCCCTCTCTATCCGGTGCGGAAGCGTTCCACTTTCCGTCCCGCTTGTACTTTCAGCCCGCAGTTCAAGTCAACGCTGCCCAAAATCCGCCCGCTAGGGTAGAAAGGCCTGCCCTCCGATGTCATGAACCGCTAGGAAACTGTTCGCACTATTTGTGTCTCGGGCATTTCCGTCGACCCCTGCCCAGCGGACAACCGGGTTGCTCAGGAAGGTGGGACCTTCGGCTCTTCGGGTGCGTTTCCTACCCTGACATTGTTGAGTCCGATGATGTAGGAGGTCTCGGTGCTCGCTTGGTGGGTGGACCAACCCGGTCCCATGAATACCCGGCCCATGGTCAAGGGGGTCCGTGAAACCCCTGAACCCGGCCCCAATGAACTCCTGGTGGATGTGAAAGTCTGCGGTGTGTGCCGTACCGATCTCCATCTGGCCGAGGGTGACCTCCAGCCGCGTCGCCCTGCCGTCATCCCCGGTCACGAGGCAGTGGGCACAGTAGTAGCGAGCGGCCCAGGCAGTTCCAGGTTCGCGCCGGGCGACAGGGTTGGCGTTGCCTGGCTGGGCGGCGTCTGCGGTACGTGCCCCTACTGTCGCCGGGGTGATGAGAATCTGTGCGCGGCACCCGTCCTCACTGGATGGGACAAGGACGGCGGTTACGCCGAGCAACTCACCGTCTCCCAGGACTTCGCCTATCTCATTCCGGAGGCTTTCACGGATGAACAAGCCGCACCACTGCTGTGTTCCGGCATTATTGGTTACCGTTCGCTGAAACGGGCAAATGTGCCATCTGGTGGACGCCTAGGCATCTATGGTTTCGGCAGTTCCGCGCACTTGACCGCGCAGATGGCGATATACCAAGGCGCATCCGTCTACGTCATGACCCGTTCCGAGGAGGCCCGCGCCTTAGCCAGAAAGCTTGGGGCAGAGTATGTCGGCGATGCCTACGACGAACCGCCCGTACCTCTTGATTCCGCCATTCTCTGTGACATACCGCCCCTGAACTACAACGCCCATTTGTTCTACGAACGTCAAGTGCGCAGCGTGACAGCCAATACCCGCGCCGATGGACGGGAATTTCTAGCGCTCGCAGCCCAGATTCCGTTGGCTCCTTCCATCAGCGTCTACCCGTTTGATGCGGCAGATACAGCCCTGGCTGATCTCGCCGCAGACAGGGTCACCGGTTCCGCTGTCCTTCGCGTGCGCCCCTCAGGATCAACCGGGCAGGGTTTAGGCTCCAAGTCGTTACAGTTTCAACGCCGGCTACCCCGACGGCGGTATCTTCTCTGCCCAGATTTTACTCGGCAGCCGCTAAGGGGAGGCCGTGGGGTGGATTTCCGCTGCCTTCACGTCTTTATTGCGTCCTTGCCTTCGATTACGATGCCACCGTGGAAACTTCGCTGAAGAAGTACGATCCCTACCTCCCGCAGACCCCACCGATGGCCGGGGACGACCCGGTCGTGCAATGGCTGCTCCAAGGCGATCCAGCGATCCGTTGGCAGGTGTTGCACGACCTCCTCGATGCCCCACAGGATGAGGTGGAAGATGAACGGGCGCGGGTGGCACACGAAGGGTGGGGCGCTGGGCTACTCGCGCTGCGAGCCCCTGACGGACATTGGTCGGGCGGGGCATGCTTCCCGAATACCGCGGCGTTCGCCGAAAGTACCGCGCGGGCCCTGGCTGCCGGCGAGCCACCTCCACCGTTCCCGACACCCGACGCGGAACCGACCGAGACGCCAAGTGAGCAGCCCGCTGAGGAACCGGAGCAACCATGGACCGCTACCTACCCGGTGTTGTTAGACCTGTGCCACCTGGGCGTACCGCCGGGCAGCGCGGTGATGCGGGAGACAGCGCAACTGGTCGCCCACAACTGCCGGTGGGAATATGACGGGTTGCCGTTCTTCGCCGGGGAAGTCGACTGCTGCATCAACGCTGGCACTATTCTGATCGGCACCTACCTGGGCATCGACGTCGACCCGGTGGTGCAGCGGATCGTGACCGATCAGCTGCCTGACGGTGGCTGGAACTGCTGGGCCGAGGCGCGTTCGGCACCGGGATCGTTCGCCAGCACTCTTGACGTGGTCGACGCTTTGCTGAGGTGGGAGCGACACACCGGTGGATCCGACGAAGTCCGCCGGGCGCGCCACGAGGGCGAAGAGTATCTGCTTCGACGCAGCCTGTTCCGTTCGTTGCGCACCGGGGAACTGGTGAACCCCCGATGGCTGCAATTCTCCTACCCTCCACGCTGGCACTATGACCTGCTCAAGGCGACGAGCTACTTCGCCCTGCGTGGCGGCCCGGCCGATCCGCGGCTGGTTGAGGCGATTGACCAAGTTCGCGCCAAGCGTCAGCCAAACGGATGTTGGCTGCTGGAGGGCACTCACCCTGGGGCGGTCCACTTTCGATTCGAAGGACCCGATGGCACCTCGAGTCGGTGGAACACCCTCAGGGCTCTGCGGCTTCTGCGCTGGTACGACGCAGCAAGTCCTTCCAACGAAGCATGCGTGACACCGTGACAAGGGCGCGGACATGCCGCGTCGCAGTTGGCAGCTGACGCCCCGCAACCTGATGCTCGGGAATGCCTTGGGCATCTCGACTGGCATCTCCGGCACCCCGCTCCAGCCTCAGGTGCGGCCGGTCTCATGAGCCCACATGGCGAGCTCGACCCGATTACGCGCGCCGAGCCACCGTGAGGAGCACTTGCTCCTCACGGGCGGTGGGCGGTGCTATCGGCTGCGCGGATCCACATGCCCCATGTATGGCATCAAGAGTCATATGGAACCTGATTGAAGAAGCACATATTTGGAAACGATGGTTCACAGGAGGCTGCGGGCTGATGTATCGCGCTAGGGGATTCTCGTGTGGGACGGTTCGTTGGCGCAAATCTAGACTTATGGGATGAAGCCGTTCGAAGTCACTATCGATGATGAGCTGTTCCGGATCAGTGAGAGAAGGCAGCCAGATGGAGGCCTCAGCTATGATTTCGCGTGGCTCAACGGCCCAGCAGGGGGAACCTACGGGTTCACCGTAGGTAAGTTCGCGGCCGGGTCGGCAGGGCATACACCAGATGACACGGCGCGTATGACCGAAGACGAACTGCTCGATGAAGTACTAGGGTTCGTGGAGTCATTCTACGAACCTGGCGGGATAGGAGAAGAAGACTTCCCCGAACACATCCCGGCGAGGATCAGCGGACAACTCGAGCAGTAGAGATCCATCTACGCCTCGCGAAGCACCTGCCCCGCAGGAGGATCTCCCACCGCAACACACCTCGTTGGGGTCCGGCGAGATGATAGAAAGCGCTAAACCCGATTCGCGGAGGTGCAGAGGGAATTATTACGCGCTGAACTATGGCTGTAGCGGACGTTGAGTGTCCTGATCTGTTGCCTACTGCACCGCAACCTATGGGTTAGAAGTGTGGCTAGTTTGAGAATGTTCAAGCGACGGGGCAAAGGTGCGGATTACAATAGCAGCACCGATCAGCGTTGTCCCCATCGGTATCATCGCCCACCGAACTAAGGTGAGGACGATTTCTACTGCCCCAACTCCAATAGCCGCCGTTTGGCCCGCGGTTTGCGCGAGAAGGCCGATCAACAACGGGAGCAGAAGCAGCGCAAATCCACCACCGATGATTAGTACGACACCCCATTGAATGCACTTCTTTGCGGTTGACTCCATTGTTCCCCCAATTTCGAGCGACTACGTGTCAGCGAGTCTAATTACTGAGGGCATTAAAAGAACTACCTTCAGCTCTTTTGCGGAAATCCGTACCGCTCCAACGCAGCGGATAGGCGTCCCTAAGTCGGTCCCCTACCGCAACGACAGGCCCTGTAAAGCTGTACGGTGCGTCGCATCGGGCAGAGCGCACTTTCACTCAGCCCCCTGGGTCCATCGCAGTGCAGCGTCAGAGCATCAACCCATGAGACGGATACGCCTTTGGCTGGAGCAAGAGATCGGAGACAGGCTCTGTTGCAAGGCAAGACCGGACGCTAAGCTCCCCGTATGGGGGAACAAACTACGCCGCTGGCAAGCGCCTTTTTCAGGATGGTCATCTTCGGGGGCATGGTCGGCATCGCGACCAGCATCGCCCTGCACATCCTGGGCTCCTTCACATCAGGCTTTCCGCACCTGATGACCGTGATCGGGCAGTCCGGATTGGCGTTCCTGACCGGCTTGCCGGTCGCCGCGTCGGCAGCCGCACCGGCCCTCGGAATGCATAAGTTGGTTGAAGCCAAAAAGTCCGGACTTCGAATCCCTGCCGCCGCCCTCGGTGCTGTGCTGGGCCCGTTGGCCGCGGTCAGCCTGCTTACGGGAGGTCCACCCTTCCAAGCGCCGATACCAGCGCTCGGATGGGTCTTGTTCCTCCCCGCCGCCGCGTTGGCCGCTATCCACTTCACCAAACCCCTTCGGCGAAGTCAGGTACCGCCAGAGATTGTGATCCCCTGCCGCATTGAACCCACCCGCGAAAGTGTCCGCTGAGGGATCGGTCAGCGGGACGGTCGAAGCATGCGATTGATGCAGTACCCGATCACAACGATACTGACGATCGCCAAGAGGGCAGCCACCGGCTACGTTCAGACGGGAGACGGCGGAAGCTGAAAGATGAACCGGTCATCGGGGGACCAAGCGTGCTCGTCGTCGCACTGGTAGCCGCGAAGCCACGCTTGGCCGTCTACGACGCGCAGATAGAAGCCTTTCGGATACTCGTCGTCCTCACTAAGCGCTTCAGCGGCCACCGTGAGGGCACCATCGGGCGCGCTCCCCGACGACATCACCGAATCGCGAGACGCTGCCTGCTCAGCGAGAGCCATCCGTAAAAAGGGTGCAGTATCCACCGGGCACAGCAACAGGCCCTGTTGATGCGCACTGTCGAAAATCTGCGCGAGCGTCGCCCCATGCGGAAGCCCTAGTTCAGCGACAGTACGCTCTGTGACCACGACCCGCCGAGATGTCTGATTGCCGAAAATGACGTCCCCAATCAGCGTCTCCGCGTGACCATTAACTAAGATGCCATGCGCGCTCAGGCTGTCCATAAGTTGCCGCCGGGAAAGCCCTCCGACGCGGACTTCGAGTCGTCCGACGGGATATCTGTCTGACATGAGTCTCCCAGAGATAAGCGTTTGGCACAGGCTGGCACCCAACGCCAAGCTAGACCGGATCGCCGGGCGCAATGAAGCTTATCCAACGGGGTCGCTCAGTTACACGCCGACGCACCCTTTTGCCGATCGCTTATCGGAAAGTTGGCGACAGCTCAGAAAGCGGGGTCTAAGTGTCGATCCAGTAACGGAGTTTTACTGTCGTAGCAGTATCAGCCGCCAGAGGCGCCTCACGGACACCGCCGCAGTTCTCAATTGTGGACCTGGACGCGTGATTATCGGCGTCGCACGTCACCAGAACCTGATCAATTCCGAGTCGCTTGGCTTCAAGAAGGGCGAGCTTCAGTATTTGCTGGGCGTATCCGCGCCCCCCTGAACTGAGGGCGAACGGCATATCCAATGTGTCCACCGACCGTCCGCAGAAACGTATTCAGATTATGGCGGATCGAAACCCGTCCCACGATGCACCCATCAACTTCCGCGATGAGGAAGGTAGCCGGGACACGCCCGACAGAGAGATCTCGACCCTGTCGAGTTGCTTCAAGGTCGACCAGGAAGTCCGTCCAGTCATCCCCGAGGTCATAATTCAAGAGGAAGTCGAATTGGTCTACAGCAAGTTCCTTCTGGGCGAGTAGCGCCTGATCCATATCGGATTCGGAAAGAGAACGTAATTCCATGAGTTCAGACGATACAGACGAACGCACCGCGCAGGCCACCCGTCAACCGGCACAGCACGAAGCTGCGCGGTCCCCGTCCAACTCACCGCAACGTCATCGAAGCGCCCGTCAGCCCGTCCCCTCACGCTAGACGCGCTCAAGGCAAGAGACTCCCCCGAGCAGGTGATGCCTCGACCAACAAATCCGGGGTAGCTCAACCGCTACAGAGAGCCGAGCAGGCCGTGGGATCAGAATATAAATCTTCACCGAAGTCATGTACCTTCCTCGTCGCTCCCCCATGAACTAGTAGGAAAGCCCACCAAGGGCTTCAGAAGAGAAAAGAGGCGGACCGTGACAGGAAGATTGCAACCCACCCACCGAAACGGGTACACCCTGTTCACCATCTGAGCCGGTTTGTGCACAGTCAGAGAGCTAAACAGCCTCTGACAAGGGGAAACTTGGCCCGAAGTGGGACTTGAACCGGCTTTATCCCCTTGCAAACACTGGCCTCCCCCGAAAACCTCCTCAAACCGGCCCAGTCCGGCACCGGTACGGCCCAGTCCGACCCCCAAGGTGTGCACATTGTGCACACCTTGTTTTGCCTCTGCGCCGGGTTTCGATGGCCTCTGTGATTGAGATCGCAGACGCGTCTATCCTCCCGATATGAGCCCAATCCTGGACCCCAAACGACCCTCCGTGCGGCCACGGGCGGAGGACGAGATCGCGCTTGGCGAAAGCCCTGCACCCATTGTGCAATCCTTTGAAATTCATGATGCGCTGTTTCTCCTCCTCGAACATCTCATAGCGAATTGAGAAGAGGACAACATGCATAAACACAGATCAAAGACGTCCACGACACTTGTGAAATGAGCCGAGGTGGTAGGTAGGCGAGCTAATGAGCTGATGCATCAAGGAGTAGCCACGTCACCGATCAATAGTCGACGTCGATTTGCGCGGGCGGCGGACCGGCCAAAAAGCCGACGCAACGGATACATTCAATGATCAATACACCCGAAAGGTCGACTACCCCGTTCTGTGCTTAGTTCAGGGCTGGGGTGTCCTCCGGGATGACGCCGGACCCGTACAGGTCGGTGGCGAGGTCTTGGAGTGCTCGCAGGGCGACCCGTTGGGTGAAGGGCCCATAGGAGATACGGGCCACCCCGAGGTCCTGCATTTCGGCGGCGGTAAGGGCGCCGGGGGCACCGATGACTGACAGCTTTCCTTTTCCGAGCCCGTCAACAAGGGGCTCGATGACGTCGCGGGTGAGTGCCCCGGGCACAAACACCAACGCGGCGCCGGCATCGAGGAACGCTTGGCCCCGGTTGATCGCGTCGTCGATGCTGTCCTTCAGTGGGCGGTCCCCGCCGCGCACGATCGCGTCGGTGCGTGCGTTGAGCTGAAACGCGATGCCCTCGTCGTGTGCTGCGGCGATGATGGCGTGCACGCGGGCAACCGACTCATCGAAGGGTCGAAGACGGTCCTCGACGTTGGCGCCCACGACGCCGAGCCCGATTGCTCGGCGGATGGTCTCTGCCGGGTTTTCGTAGCCGTCGTCGAGATCGGCTGTGACCGGGAGGTCGACGGCGTCAACGATGGTCTTGATCCCGGCAAGGGCTGTGTCCAGCGGCATGGCGCCGTCGGCGTAGCCATAGGCAGCGGCAATAGAGTGACCAGCCGTGGCAATCGCTTGGGACTCCGGTAGTGCGGCGACAGTCGCAGCGCTAATGGCATCCCAAACATTGACGACCCGAAGAATCTCGGGTGCTGTGTGCAGCGCCTTCAGTTGCTGAGCACGGTCCATTGTGTGGTGATCGGTCATTTTTCTTCTCCGTTTCCTGTCAGTTACTTGGCGAGGAAGCCAAGAAGGATGTCGTTGACCTCCGAGGCATGCGTCCAGAGCATGCCATGCGGAGCTCCCTCGATCTCGACGTACTCGGCCTCAGGCAGGGCCTTGTGAAACTCACGTCCCGTCGAGTCGATCGGCAGAATATTGTCAGCGGTGCCGTGCACGATCAGGGAGGGCACCGTGATCTTGGCGACGTCGGCACGGAAGTCGGTGAGCCAGGTGGGCTGCGCCCACACGGACGAGAAGGACGACGCCGCATAGGCGAGGTTCTTGTTCGCCGCCAGGGCCTCCTCGCTGAGACGGGTGCCGAGGTTCTCGCTTGTATTGAAGAAGCTATCGAAAAAGTTGGTGAAGAATGCGTACCGGTCCGACTTCACTGCTTCCAGCAACCCGTCAAAGACCTCCTGAGGGACCCCAGCAGGGTTGTCGTCCGTCTTCAACAAGAAGGGCTGCAGCGATCCGAGAAAAACTGCCTTCGCGACACGCTCTGAACCGTAGGTTCCGAGGTAGCGACCCACCTCGCCCGTGCCCATGGAGAACCCGACCAGGACAGCGTCGCGGAGATCCAGGGATTCTAGAACGGCGGCCAGATCGGCAGCATACGTGTCGTAATCGTGGCCGGTAGTCGGCTTGGAGGACCGACCGAAACCGCGTCGGTCGTAGGTAATGACCCGGTAGCCGGCATCCAGGAGGGCTGCGCTCTGCTTCTCCCAGGACGACCCATCAAGCGGGTACCCATGAATCAGCACCACTGGCTGACCGGTTCCGTGGTCCTCGAAATACGCCTGCACTGGC
Source organism: Arthrobacter sp. CAL618 (assembly GCF_000468215.1). Classification (NCBI taxonomy): domain Bacteria; kingdom Bacillati; phylum Actinomycetota; class Actinomycetes; order Micrococcales; family Micrococcaceae; genus Arthrobacter; species Arthrobacter sp. CAL618. The sequence goes on from NZ_ASZW01000276.1 coordinate 15,923, forward strand.
GCCGAATTCTCGTTTCCGACAGTGATGAACGGCATGTGAGTGTCCCTCCAATAGCGTGAGAACGAGCGTTCTCTACGTTCGGCCGACTCTACGGGAACGATGGTTCTCCCGCAAGTACACTTGAACAATGGATCAGGAGAAAGTGCGCGACAGGGTGATCGAGGCCGCTGACGCGCTGTACTACGCGCGCGGAATCCAGGCTGTAGGAATGGACGCTTTGCGAGAAGCCTCCGGGGTGTCGCTGAAGCGGTTATACCGGTTGTTCTCATCGAAAGAGGCAATAGTCCTGGCGGTACTGCAGTACCGGCATCATCTATGGACCGACGGTGTCACAACAGCCGTCGACCGTGCCGACTCCCCCCGGAACCGCCTCTTGGCTGTCTACGATTACCTCGCCGACTGGTTCGCCACCGACTCATTTCGGGGTTGTGGTTTCATCAACGCCTTCGGGGAGCTCGGCGCCGTTTCACCCGCAGTCGCCGAGGTAGCCCGACTCCACAAGCATTCCTTCCAGGAGTACTTATCCCGTCTTGTCGCCGACGCCGGCGGTACCGCCGAACTCGCTGCCCAGCTGGCAATCCTCGCCGAAGGCGCACAAACCACAGCCGCAATAAGCGGCACCACCGAACCGGCACGGCAAGCCCGCCGAGCGGCCGAAACACTTATCGCCGCGATCGACTCACCGATGCCGTACGCAGGTGAACAGCCTCCTCAATGAGATCCGGTCAATTCAATGGACCGGGACCGCACGGTCGCTCTCACGGCTGACACCCATCATGAAACCTGCCACCGCGAATAACGCACCGGCAAACTGGCCGTACACCGATAAGACGACGACAGCGAATGCTGACAGTGCGACTACCGCTGCTATCAGGTTGGAAGTCTGCTCCCAAAAAGCAGTACCTAAGGGGCGACGAGGATCGTTCGCCGCGGGTTGGATGCGGAACTGGTTACCTCCTCCGATTCCTACGGGAAAGGCCATCTGGTAACTGGCTGCCAGCTGGATGTGGACCGAAGCGTCGATAGCTACCACCACGGGAGCCAAACCCATCGCCACCGCGCTGCAGGCTCGAACAGGTGTCTAGGGGCTTATCCCTCGACGACTAAAGTACCGACCATTGCCGGGTGGTAGGTGCAGATGAAGGAGTATTCCCCGGGTTCGCTGGGGGCGGTAAAGGTGACAGTCTCGTTGGGGCCGAAGACGGAATCGAACATCCCCTCCTGGTCCGAAGTTACCGTATGGGCAGCTGAATCTTTGTTCACGACCGTCACCTCGGCGCCGGGGGTCACCGGGCCGGATATTTGATAAGAAAAATAGGTAACAGTGATGACGACTTCCTCGGCGACTGCCACCGGTTCTTCGGTGGCACTTTCCTCCTCGGTTGGTTCGGCTGGGACCGCGCTGGTCTCCTCGGTCTCCATCTCCATGCTCGTGGTGGAAGTGATCCCCGGCTC
>NZ_ASZW01000276.1:17384-20162 GCF_000468215.1 Arthrobacter sp. CAL618
GGGACTGCCGGCATCTGACGCGCCACAACCGGCGACTCCCGCTAAAGCTCCGACCAAAAGTAGCCCCATGACGCTCTGACGGATATCCATAATCAACCTTTCACCCAGAATCCCGACATCGAAACCAGTTTCCGCGGCTCCGGGCACTGATAGCACCATGATTCTCTTTCACTATAAAATTCGTCACAGGCTAGGCCACGGATGGGCCGCGAAAACAGCTCAGCAGGACTTTCGCCCCCTAGGCCAGATCGGGTTAATTGCTCCAAAATGAGTTTCATCGGCAGAACCCGCGATATGCATTAGGTAAACGCCTAGCTTGAATCTGGTGCAGTCTCCATTCGACTTCACCATCGGAGGATCACTATCGGGTCCTCGAAACTTCAAGGTCCGACGGGGAACACACGGTAAACCACGGACAGTCTGATCTACCTCGCATGCGGTCTGATGAAAATTTTCACGTTCGAGCTACCAGTGGGTGCATTTTCTTCGAACAGCAGCGGAGTAAATCGCTCCTCAACCTACCCACAAGCACAAAGCCTCCCGTACCGACCCCATTGTCGACCCTTCGCCTCGAATCCATTGTTGGCACCCATCGTTCACCTGAGGAAGGCCTGTACTGGGAGCAGTGCGTCAAACCGTCAGCCCAAGCAGTAGCAACAACAACCCAAAAATTACGACCATATCTGGACTCTTCGAACGGTGTTGAACGAACGAAAAGGTCGCGGACCTGTCGGACGGGTACATCACATGCACCCGGTACCGGCCTACATGCGGTGAATCGAGGAACCACATCCAGAATTACTATGGAATCAGAAGCCGGATCCACCGGTACGGCTGGTATGCACTGGTGCGTGAGTTGGGATCGCTGACGAAACAGTGTCCTCGATGACGTCAACACGTCCGCTAGCAGTGTGCTGGACCCGGTGACTGGGTGGCTGAGTTTCAGGACGGCCCCTTCTGCGCCTAAAACTGTTGTGATTGACGCCTCGCAGATCCAGGATAGACAGCTGTTGATCAACTAATAGGGACCGGGTTTTGGAACGTTTAGCCCGGATTTTTCATGATGGCCGGGTTCGCGGCCAGGTCATGGGCTAGTTCGCGTCCGGTGGGATTTTCTTGTTTTGGGCGTGTTGGCGGGGCCTGTGGTCGCTGGCTGGGCGTCGGGTTCCACGTCTCCGATCGGGTGTTTCGGTGGTTGCAGGGCTGGCCGTCCGGCTTTCAGGCCAGGCGCGGGCTCGGTTGTCGGAGGCTGTGCTTGAGCTCGGTAATGGCGGTCAGGAGGGTGGTGATCGTGCCGGTTTCCGGCGCGTTGCCGGGGATCAGCAGCTGGGTCCGCCGGGCCCTAGTGATGAGTTTTCCGGCGGTCGCGAAGAGCCGGTACCGCCACCGTTTGATGTCCCAGCCGCGGGCTGTATGCCCGGCCGGCAGGATGGCCAGTTGCAGCCAGGACACTAGATTCATGGCCAGGGCGGCAATGTCAGCCCAGGCCTGATTGGCGTGGAAATCATAGAACGGCAGTTTCCCGAGCCCAGTGTTCTTCAGCGTTTTGATCCGGTTCTCACACCGTCCCCGGGCCCGGTGCCGGGCATCAAGGGTGGGCCCGTGCCAGCGCGGCGAGTTCGTCAGAAAGGCCGTGATTCTGTGTCCGTCAACATCGAGCAGCGTTGCCTGCGCCCCGGGGTGAAGGGGCTCGGCGCGTAGGAACAGGTTCGTCCCGACCGGGTAATCGGTGAGCCCGAAAATCTCGGTGGCGTTGATGACCCACGCATCGGTGCGTTCCTTACCGTTCTGGTCCAGGGCCGGCTGCCAATGCGCTTTGTCGTTGATCCAGGCGACCATGTGGGCCTTGGTGACCGGCACCGGGTAGGACACCGTGAACTGGACACCTAACGACGCCAGGTGATGCAGGAACTTCCGTGACGCCCCGGCGCTGTCGGTGCGCACCAGCACCTTGTCCCCGATGAGCTCACCGTGGCCGTCGTAGAAACTGTCGGGGAGCTGTCCGATGGCCTGGGTGAACACCTCGATGTGGTCTTGGGCACTGTTGGCTCCGGCGTTGCCTGGACGCATCAACGCGGCCAGGATCTCCCCGGTCCCGTTGCCCGTACCGTAATCGACGCTGGCGATGAAAGGGGCGAAACCATACCCGCCCTTATAGGTGCCCACGGCCTGTTCCTTGTCGCTGTGGGAGGCCACGAGCGTGGCATCAAGGTCCAGGATCAGGGGCTCCAGGACGGTCGCCCGCAGTGCCGGGTTCCGGTCCCCGGCAGCGTCCCATGCCCGTGAACGCAGCTGGCGAGTCAACGTGGCGAAGCCGTAGCCGAAGACGTCCGGACCAGCCGCAACCCGGTCGAAGAACCGTGAGACGGTCGCGTTCGAGGCCACGTTCCCGAAGACGCCGGCACCAGAGCGTAGGATATCCAGATCCGAGACGTGTTCCCCGCCGCCGGCGAGCATGACCGCCAAGGATCCCAGGATCGTGCCGGGCCGATGCCGGGCCCCGGCGGGAACGAACTGGCCTAACCGGTCCTCGCACAAGCCCCGGAAACCGAGCGCGTCGATCAGAGATGTCACCACGTTCAGCCCCGCGTGGGAGACCAGCGACTGCTCCGTCGTGGCGACAGGAAGAGACGGGAAAACTCCGGTAATCTTAGACATCAGAAAGGTGCTTCTTTCAGCCGGTGGAACAGTGCGTCAACAACACTATTTTCCCAGCCCAGAAGCACCTTTCGTCGCTTTAACACACCCGACGGGCCCCACCCTCATGAAAACCCCGGG
>NZ_ASZW01000277.1:0-40134 GCF_000468215.1 Arthrobacter sp. CAL618
TCAGCGAGACGTTCGCCGTAGCGAATTGACGTGAATTGACTGCCCGCATCGCTGTGACAGCGCAGGTCATCGTGGTGGGTGCCCCTGCCCCACCGTGCCATCTCGATCGCGTCGAGGACCATCTCGGTGCGCATGTGCGAAGCGCACCGCCACCCGACGATCATCCGGCTGAACACGTCAATGATGAAGCAGACATACGCGACACCAGCCCACGTCGGAACGAAGGTCAGATCGGTCACCCAAAGCCGGTTCGGGGCCACCGCGGTGAACTCACGGTTCACCAAGTCCGGGTGCCTCCTCCCGGCTGGATCTGGGCGCGTCGTCTTCACACGCTTTGAACGCCTCGCACCTTCGATGCCGGCGGCGCGCATCAGCCTGCCAGTCTGGTCCCGGCCGATGTCGATCCCGGCGCGACGGGCTGCTTTCCAGAGTTTGCGGACCCCGTAGACACGATAATTGTCTTCCCACAGTCTGATCAGATCCGGGGTCAGGACTGCATCGCTGACAGCTCGCGCCGATGGTGCGCGGTTCTTCGTGGCGTAATAAGTGCTCGGAGCCACCTGCAGCAGCGTACAGATAGGCTCGACTCCGAGCCGTCGTCCCTCGACAACGTCATCCTTGTTCGCGTCGATGAACGAGACTATTTCCGATATTGGCGGTCGAGCTCCGCCCCGAAGAAACTCGCGGCCCGCTTAAGGATTTCATTCGCCCGACGCAGCTCACGGTTTTCCTGCTCAAGCTCACGCACCCGCCTGGCCTCCGAGGTACTCACCCCTGGGCTCTGGCCATCATCAACATCCGCCTGCCGCACCCACGCCCGCACCGACTCAGTACCGTATCCCAGCTGCGACGCGACCCGCTGCACCGTTCCATGCTCGGTCCCCAGCTCCGCCCGCAAAGTCCGCACCATCCGGACTGCAGCAGCTTTCTCCTCCGGCGAATACCGACGTGCCGTCGACTTCCCAGATCCCTGACTCGTTGCCATGACTCTATTCTCGTTTCCAAGATCAGGAGTCTCCAACAAACCCAGGGCGGTTCAAAAATCAAATAGCGCGAGTCTCCATCAAACCCAGAGCGGTTCAGTACTAGAGGGTGCCAACCAGGAACGTATCCTCAGCGCACACGGGGTGCCACAAACCTCGCGGGCGAAATATCGAAGGCCAGCCCCATCACATTCAAAAAAGTGGAAAAAAGGGACAACCGAGAGTTTGGCAATCGTCCTTCAAACTGAACGTCTTCTACGGGATGGGTCTCGTTCTACTGGGGCTAACGATGGTCGGTATCGCCTTATACAAGCCGTCGCCCGACACCGCACCGGTCAATCCAACCCCAGTTGTAAACAACAACATCACAGTCGTCCCTCCCAGCCCTGAGACTCCCCCGCTCTCAACTCCTGATCCCACGAGATAGGAAACGAAGATGACGGCCCATTACGTCAGCCAGCTCCGCGGCACATATGGATTTCAAGGTCCGAGCGCCCTACTCAAGGGCATCCGATCTTCGAGAAGTCACCCGTAACCCGCCCCCGTTCATCTGGAACCCTGAACGGGTCGGGCCGGTTCCGGAGCCGAGCAATGAGATGTGTGCTGTGACAGACTTCAGCCCTGCCGCCAAGGCTCGCTCGACGAAGGCCAAGTCGTCCGCGGGTGGCGCGGCTAAGTAATCGGCCGGGCGGGGCGCATGGCGCCCAGACGCGCATCGGTTCGGGCTAGGCCAGTTGCCGAGCAATAGCAGAATATGAGCCACTGGGGTGCTTCCGTACCTCAGGCTGAACCGACGCAGTCCCTTCCCGAGTTCCCTCATTTCGCGTCTCAGACTGGGGCATAAGCCCCTTCATCGGCGTTCTTGACGGCACGAGCTCACCCGTTCCCACCCCAGTCCTAAGGGGGTGACAACGCCAGTCCAGAGCCAGCAGGTTTGGGACGCGGGAAGTCGCCCTGAATCGTATGAAGAACGATGAGCTCCCCTGAATCGCCATTAGTACTCACAACATGTTGGAAGCCGACGACGGTGCGCCATACTGACCCGTTGTTCGGGTTGATGCGAATGCCGATGCGCTTATTGACGAGCCGACGCAATTCAGATTCGGTGACGAGCTTGCGTGAATCCAAGCCTCTCGGTTCGAAGTCGTCCTCCAATCTCATCTGAAACTTCTGCCGATTTGTCAGAATGCTCTCACCCCGGACCGGCACCGCATGGAGCACAGTGGGATCCACGTCGTCCAGTGTGAACAGGTGGAACCCGTATGTCGGATAGTTCTCGAGTTCCGAAGCGTCTATCCAGGCCACATAGCAGTCATACGAGGGGGCGGCCGCATCGTCCGAGATACCTCCCGACAGCTGAATCTGGGTCGCTCCCATCAGCTGCGTCACCATACGCGCGATGGCGTCATCCCCGGAAATCTCCTTGACTACGTTCATTCCAAGCGCTTTGAGACGGTTGGGCAAAGCATCGTGGCATTCTGGATCGAATTTCGTGCGGTCGACGACGATCGTTCTTAACCCCTCGGGGCAGTAGGTCATCAATTCCACCGAGACACGGTCCTCCGGTGGAAGTGAGTAGCCAACAAAGGTCACCCGTGTGGCAGCCGACATTGCATCCCGCGCGGTTTTCCATAGCGCCGGTACCACGTACGCCCCGTAATGCTGTGACTTTTCTGAGACGGGCGGGATGATGAAACGGTCCATGTGCGCAATGAACTCCGGGTTACCTCGCGGCATGATAGCTGTCTCCCCGTTGAACTTCCCGTAATCAAAAGTCTGGAACAACGTGGACCCAAACCCGTCACCGTCCGCTCGATACCAATTCAACGATCCGTGAAGTTTTACAAGCGTCATAGATTCGAACGCCAGATTCGAGTTCCCGTCGCTGATATAGACGTTTTCCTGACGAGGCGGCGCGGGGCTCACGACATCCATACCCCGGAGGGCACATGGTGACTCACGCGAATATCCGACCGGTATGAGGGCGGTGTTGATTGCCCGCTCTACCAGGCAGTCGTAATTGAATGTGATCACGACCGCGCGCTCGGCGTGCCACAGGCGGACCAGCTGAAGCAGCCAATCCGGTGCGGGATCGGCCATCGCTGTGGCCTGGGCCTCATCCAGAATATGCGCGATCGTCTGAGTTACCAGTGCAGCGGCTGACCGGCGGGCCAGCACTTCTGCTTGATCAAGGAACGGCATCGGGTCGAGCATTGCCGTCAGCCAAGCCTCGAAGCTCTGCCCATCGCGCAGGTCGACGGTCACCTCACCTGCCAAGCGTCGCTGAAGCTCGTCGCCCAGCGCATTGGTAATAGGCATAGCTTCATGGACGGCCTTGGAGAACCCAGCACCGAGGATGTAGACGGGCCGAGGTGTCCGGGGTGAAACGGGCATGAAGAGCCTTCTCTCAGGCGGGAGGAGCTATTGGCCAACGGACGGATCGACCCGTCGCTGCAGGCTGGCGAAGTCGGCGGCGAGACCAGCCCTACAACAGTCGCCGTCGCGCCGGTGCATGACCTTCTCAGCGAATGCGCTGAACCCGCGCATGAACGAGCGCAGTGCAGCTCAACTGGCACGACGCCAAGAATCTCAATCTAGAGTCAAGTAGTCCATAACGTCGTGGTCTCAAAGATGACCAGACAGTTGCGCCAGCTATCAGGCGAACTACCGAAGAGCATCAGTCACCTCGTCATTTCTTACATCAAGGTCTGCATCTCACATTGAGGCTGACATCCGGATACTTGAGCTGCCAAGTTATTTGGCAGTTGCCAACTATCTCGTCACTATCGCCAACTAACTTGGCAACTCACCTACAGGACCAATTAGGTTGTCCGAAGGACCAAATTGGTTGTCCATCTACAAAACTCCTAGAAGTCCCAGTCATCGTCCTCGGTGTTGACTGCCTTGCCGATGACGTAGGACGAACCCGAACCCGAGAAGAAGTCGTGGTTCTCGTCGGCATTCGGCGACAGCGCAGACAGGATCGCAGGGTTCACGTCAGTGACCGACGCCGGGAACATCGCCTCGTAGCCGAGGTTCATCAGCGCCTTGTTGGCGTTGTAGTGCAGGAACTTCTTGACGTCCTCCGCCAGCCCGACGGAGTCGTACAGATCATGGGTGTACTGGACCTCGTTCTCGTACAGCTCGAACAACAGCTCGAAGGTGTAGTCCTTGATCTCCTGCTTCCGCTCCGCCGACTCTTTTTCAAGACCCTTCTGGAACTTGTAGCCGATGTAGTAGCCGTGAACGGCCTCATCGCGGATGATCAAACGGATCAGGTCAGCCGTATTCGTCAGCTTCGCCCGTGACGACCAATACATCGGCAGGTAGAAACCTGAATAAAAGAGGAAGCTCTCGAGCAGCGTCGACGCCACCTTGCGCTTCAGGGGATCGTCACCACGGTAGTAGTTCATGACAATCTCAGCCTTGCGCTGCAAATTCTCATTCTCAGTCGACCAACGGAACGCCTCGTCGATTTCCTTGGTGGAAGCCAGCGTCGAGAAGATCGACGAATAGCTCTTGGCGTGCACCGACTCCATGAACGCGATGTTCGTGTACACGGCCTCCTCATGAGGAGTGATCGCATCGGGAATCAGGCTGACAGCGCCAACCGTGCCCTGGATCGTATCCAGCAGGGTCAAACCGGTGAACACCCGCATGGTGAGCTGCTGCTCGTCAGGAGTCAGCGTCGCCCACGACTGAACATCGTTGGACAACGGCACCTTCTCGGGCAGCCAAAAGTTGTTGACCAGACGGTTCCAGACATCCACGTCCTTGTCGTCCTGGATGCGGTTCCAGTTGATTGCCTCAACGTGGCTGAGCAGCTTGACCTTCTCGGTCATGTCATCCCCTAAATGGTGGGTTAGTTCTTAGTTAAAGCGTACGACGGCGGGNCCCGCCGTCGTACTGGTAGTCAGCAGCGGCTGCCTACAACATGCAGCTGACGCAGCCCTCTACCTCGGTCCCTTCCAGCGCAAGCTGGCGGAGACGGATGTAGTAAATGGTCTTGATGCCCTTCTTCCAGGCGTAAATCTGGGCCTTGTTGATGTCCCGCGTGGTGGCGGTGTCCTTGAAGAACAACGTCAACGACAGGCCCTGATCCACGTGCTGCGTGGCAGCTGCGTAGGTGTCAATGACCTTTTCGAAACCCAACTCATACGCATCCTCGTAGTACTCGAGGTTGTCGTTCGTCAGGTATGGCGCCGGGTAGTACACGCGGCCCAGCTTGCCTTCCTTGCGGATCTCGATCTTCGACGCCACCGGGTGGATCGACGAGGTGGAGTTGTTGATGTAGCTGATCGAACCGGTGGGTGGAACGGCCTGCAGGTTCTGGTTGTAGATGCCGTGCTCCATGACCGAAGCCTTCAGAGCACTCCAGTCCTCCTGGGTAGGAATGTGGATGTTCTTGAACAGCTCGGCAACCTTCTCCGTCTGCGGCAACCAGGCCTGGTTGGTGTACTTGTCGAAGAACTCGCCGCTGGCGTACTTGGACTTCTCAAAGCCACCGAATGTGGTGCCGGTCTGGATCGCCAGCAGGTTCGATGCCCGCACCGCGTGGTAGACCACCGAGTAGAAGTAAATATTGGTGAAGTCCAGGCCCTCTTCGGAACCGTAGTGCACCCGCTCGCGTGCCAGATAACCGTGCAGGTTCATCTGGCCGAGGCCAATCGCGTGGCTCTGGTCATTGCCGCGGGCAATCGACGGAACCGAGACGATGTTGGACATGTCAGACACAGCCGACAGCGACCGGATGGCCGTTTCGATGGTCAGACCGAAGTCCGGCGAATCCATGGTCTTCGCAATGTTCAGCGAACCCAGGTTGCAGGAGATGTCCTTGCCGGTCTCGTCGTAGGACAGGTCATCGTGGTACGTGGTGGGCTGTGAGACCTGAAGGATCTCGGAGCACAGGTTGGACATGATGATCTTGCCGTCGATCGGGTTGGCCCGGTTCACCGTGTCCTCGAACATGATGTAGGGGTAGCCTGACTCGAACTGGATCTCCGCGAGGGTCTGGAAGAAGTCGCGAGCCTTGATCTTGGTCTTCTTGATCCGGGCGTCGTCCACCATTTCGTAGTACTTCTCGGTGACCGAAACGTCGGAGAACGGCATGCCGTACACCTTTTCGACGTCGTAGGGCGAGAACAGGTACATGTCCTCATCCTTCTTGGCCAGCTCGAAGGTGATGTCAGGGATCACGACGCCGAGCGACAGGGTCTTGATCCGGATTTTCTCGTCAGCGTTCTCACGCTTGGTGTCGAGGAAGCGGTAGATGTCAGGGTGGTGCGCGTGCAGGTACACGGCACCGGCACCCTGGCGGGCACCCAGCTGGTTGGCGTAGGAGAAGCTGTCCTCAAGAAGCTTCATCACTGGGATGACGCCCGATGACTGGTTTTCGATCTGCTTGATTGGTGCACCAACCTCGCGGATGTTGGTCAGCGCGAACGCCACACCGCCGCCGCGCTTGGACAGCTGCAGCGCCGAGTTGATGGACCGGCCGATCGACTCCATGTTGTCTTCGATGCGGAGCAGGAAGCAGGAGACCAGCTCACCGCGCTGGCGCTTGCCAGCGTTGAGGAAGGTGGGGGTGGCCGGCTGGAAACGGCCCTCGATGATCTCGTCAACCATCTGCAGCGCCAACTGCTGGTCGCCGCGGGCCAGGTGGAGTGCCACCATGCAGACGCGGTCTTCGTAGCGCTCCAGGAATCGCTTGCCGTCGAACGTCTTGAGCGTGTACGAGGTGTAGAACTTGAAGGCGCCGAGGAAGGTCTCGAAGCGGAACTTCTTGCTGTACGCGCGCTTGTAGAGGTCGCGGATGAAGTTCATTGAGTACTGGTCAAGGGTTTCCCGCTCGTAGTACTCGTTCTTCACGAGGTAGTCGAGCTTTTCCTCAAGATCGTGGAAGAACACGGTGTTGTTGTTGACGTGCTGCAGGAAGTACTGGTGTGCAGCCTCGCGATCGGCCTCAAACTGGATCTCTCCGTTGGGGCCGTAGAGGTTCAGCATTGCATTGAGCTCGTGATAGCCCATGCCGTGGAACCGCTCTAGCGCAGGTGCGGCGGTGCCGCCTGCTCCCTTTGTCTCTGTCTCTGCAACAGTCATATCCAAAACGCTTCCAATCCTTGGGCTACGCGGTCAACGTCCTCAGACGTTCCCATCAATTCAAATCTGTATAGAACAGGTACTCCACATTTGGCTGCGATGATGTCCGCCGCCAGGCAGTAGGTCTCCCCGAAGTTCGTGTTTCCGGCGCCGATAACGCCTCGGATCAAGGATCGATTTCCCTCGTCGTTGAGGAACTTGATCACCTGCTTGGGCACTGCGCCCCGCCCGGAAATTCCCCCATAGGTGGGAAGGACCAGTACATACGGCTGCAGTGCCCTAAGAGTCGGATCTCGCGTCAGTAGCGGCATTCGTGCTGAGACCGTGCCCATTGCCGCGTCCAACTTCTGGACGAAACGGTGGGTGTTGTCCGAAGACGACGAGAAATAAATCAGTCGGGCATTGGTCACCCCGCCCGGCTCGCTGGGAGCCGCTGCGGCGGGTGTAGTGTCCATTGCTGCGAGGGTCATGAGGTGAATGCTTCCCGACGACGGCGCGCTGGCCGCCCGTTCCACGGAAGATCCGTTTCCGGTCAGATCAGGCGACCGAGCTGACCGATGCCTGGCCGAGTTCTGCCAGTTCGTTGATCTTGTCTGGACGGAAACCCGACCAGTGATCCTGCTCAGTGATGACTACTGGAGCCTGCATGTAGCCCAATGCGCGGACACGCTCCAAAGCGGCTGGATCCTGTGAGATATCCACGCTCTGGTAGGTGATGCCCTTCTTGTCCAATGCCCGGTACGTGGCGTTGCACTGTACGCATGCTGGCTTGGTGTAAACCGTGACGGTCATAGTCCCTCTCCCCTTGTAATTCTTAGCTTGTTATCGACGCATATTCAGGAATTGGAGGGCTTCAAAAGTGGGCTTCCCGATGGTGTTCCGGGCTGCTCCGCCTATGCCTACCTTGCCAGCGGTTCGATATATAAATACTACATCTAGTGCAAACCGATGGATGCGACCCCAAGATGATGTATTACAAGTATGTCATTCATCGGCTGGTTCGTCCACAGACAATCCACAAGTTAACCCCTTGGAAATGCGCGGAAACCGGGCAATCCCAGAGCGTCGTCCACACCCCTGTGGAGTACTTGCGCACAGGCAAAATACTTCTGTGTCGTGAGTTGTCGGCGTGTCGCGGTTGCCCAGGTACTACGACGCCGCACCCGCCACTGCTGTGCAAAGGGTCTAGCTGCGCAAAGGGGCTAGTTGCGCAAAGGTTCCAGCCACGTAGAGTTTCCAGCCGCATGAAGTTGACAGCCGCGCAACAGTGTCGGCAGCCGAACAGAAAACCTAGCCGAGAGGCTTCTGGGACAGGATCTGATCCACTCCCATCCGCCCATCACGGAAGGTCATCATCGCGCCCACGAGATAGACCCGCCAGACCCGGGCCACTTCCTCGCCCATCATCTCAACGGCCTGATCCCAATTGGCGTCAAACCGGTCATGCCAGGCGTCAATAGTCCTGACATAGTGTTCCCGCATGGCCTCGACCCCGAGGATCTCGAATCCGGCGTTCTCGATCAGGTTGACCGTGTCGCCGACAGCCCGCATATGCATATCGGGAGCAATGAAGGATTCGATGAACGGTCCACCACCCGGGTGTTTGCCGTGACGCGACATCTGCTGGATCAGTACCTTGCCGCCGGGCCGCACGTTGCGGAACAGGGTGGAGGTGTAGGTGCCGTAGTTTTCTTCACCGACATGCTCGCCCATCTCCAGCGATGCCACCGCGTCGTAGGGCCCGTCGCGAACCTCGCGGTAGTCCTGCAACCGGATCTCTACCCGGTCCTGCAGGCCGCGTTCCTTGATGCGCTGATCGATAAAAGCCTTCTGTTCCCTGGAAATGGTCACACCGGTGACTTTGGCACCGAAGTGCTCGGCGGCGAAAAGACTCAGCGAACCCCATCCGCAGCCGACATCGAGGAAACGCTGCCCGGGCATGGTATCCAGTCCGATCTTGCGGCAAACCTGGTCCAGCTTGTCCCGCTGGGCGTCCTCCAGCGTGTAATCCTGATCATCGGAGCGCCAATAGCCGCAGGAGTAGGCCATGTGATCATCAAGGATCAGTTCGTAGAAGGCATTCGACAGGTCGTAATGGTGGCTGATTGCCTCGCGATCACGGAGCAGGCTATGCAGGCGGCCCTTGATCTTCGCCTGCGACGCCGGTGCCGGGAGCGGCGGTCCGAAGACCCCCAGCTCGCGGGCCAGCTTGGTCAACTGCAACACCAGCGCGGGAGTGAGCTTCGGCATCGACAGATCACGCGACGCCACCACCTTCCACAGATGGGTCAGCGCTGCTTCGAGGGAGCCTGGCACATCGATCTCTCCGGTCACATAGGCCTGGGCCGCACCCAACTCCCCCGGGCTCCAGAGCAACCGCCGCAGCGCATTGGCGCTGTTGATCTGCACCTCTGGCTGGTCCTCCGGCCCGGCAGTACTGCCGTCCCAGGCCCGCAAATGGACGGGCAACTCGCCGCCGACAATGGGTTCGAGGATCCGCGCGAGCTTTCCGGCAAGGTCCTTATCGATGCTGGCGGCCTGCAATGTGGCGTCTGGCTGAGTCAAGGGAATGCTCCTGATGGTTATGGCCGGCGGTCGAAGATGAGCTGTTGCACATCGAGGTAACCGGACTGAAAACCGGCCCTCGAATAGCACAGGTAGAACTGCCACATCCGCTGGAAGACCTGGTCAAAGCCCAGCTCCGAGACGTCATCGGTGTGGGCAAGGAACCGCTCTTCCCACAGCCGAAGGGTCTGCGCGTAGTGGTCGCCCATGGAGAGCCGCTCCCGTACCCGAAGGCTGGTGTAGCGGTCGGTGATGTCCTCGATCGCCCGCACCGATGGGATGAAGCCTCCGGGGAAGATGTACTTGTGGATCCAGGTGTAGGACCGGCGGGTCACCATCATCCGCTCGTGCGGCATGGTGATCGCCTGGATAGCCACCCGGCCGTCCGGGGCCAGCAGCCGGTCAATGGTCTGGAAGTACACGCCCCAGTACTCGTAGCCCACAGCCTCGATCATTTCTACCGACACGATCGCATCGAACTGGCCTTCGACGGCACGGTAATCCTTCAGCTCCACGGTCACCTGATCGGAGAGGCCGGCGTCGGCAATGCGACGTTCGGCCAGTTCCTTCTGCTCACTCGACAGGGTTACCGAGACTACGGTGGCGCCGCGGCGTGCCGCACGGATGGCCAGCTCACCCCAGCCGGTGCCGATTTCCAGCACGCGGGTGCCTTCCCTGACGTCGGCCTGGTCCAGCAGGCGGTCGACCTTGCGTTGCTGGGCTTCAGGAAGGTCATCCCACCGGGCGTCCAGCAGCTGCGGACCGTTGGCGTCAAACAGTGCACTGGAATAGGACATGGTGTCGTCCAGGAACAGCTTGAACAGGTCATTGGACACGTCATAGTGCCGGGAAATGTTTGACCGGGTGTTGACCTTGGTGTTGCGCTCCTTGCGGGGCGGCTTCGGCAGGTAAAGTCCGCGGAGCTTCTGAAGCGGCACCGGGACCAGGTGCGCCGCCTGCGCGGCGAACACCTGCATCACCTCGGTGAGATCCGACGCCGTCCAGTCCTGCGCCATGTAGGCCTCACCCAGACCGATCAGACCGTTGTCGCCCAGGCGGGCAAAAAAGTCGGCGGGCCGGTGGATGCGCATCTCGGGACGTGGACCGCCGCCTGGAGCGCCGAGCACCGTGCCGTCGTCGTACACCACCCTCAGTTGCAGGCGGTTCACTGCGGCAGCGAAGATTTTCTCGGCGAGGGCTGCAGCAACCTTGTTCCTCGGACCCGATGGAACGTTGGCGATACCGGGCCAATACTCCGGGTCAGCGTTAGCCTCGGAACGAACAAGGGTACTCATCGAACTGCCTCCTGTGATTCATGGTGTGGTCGGGTGCGCACCGGCAAACGACGCATCCAGAGTTTAACTCCCTGCCACCGGATCTGCGCAGCTGCGCGCAGGGGTGCAACAGGGATGGCCGTGATCATCCGAACAACATTTCGGGTGGTGGCCGGCAACCGGTGCCCTGCCATTGTGGCGATGAAAGGGGCCTGGCCGTCCCTGTGCAGGGTGATTGCAACCTTGAGACGTTCCGCCGGCTCCGGAACCCGCATTTCATAATTTCCTGAAACGTCGTTAAACGGCGACACATAGAACGCTTTCCCGGTTGTTGCCCGGCCGGACTCATCGGGGTTCAGCAGGTAGCAGTGACGCTCCCCATAGGTGTTGTGCACCTCGGCGATGACCGCGGCCAGCGACCCGTCGGTGCGATGGCACCAGAACAGGCTCAACGGGTTGAAGACGTGACCGAGTACCCGTCCGCTGGCCAGCATGGTCACCCGGCCGCCGTCGTCGTCGATACCCTGGGTCGCCAGGTAGGTCGCCACGTTGGACCGGATGGACTGCTCCGGGTCCCCCAGGTGGTCGGCTGCCGAGAATACTGCGAATGGCCTGAGCACGCGCGGGAGCACCGGCAGTTCAGCCAGATCCACGAACCAGCTGTAGCTGCGGTACGTGAACTCGTTCTGTAACGGCGTCCGGCGGATGTGTCGGATCGTCGTCGGGTACAGGGCGGCGGTCATGACGGAGCGTCCTCCAGCGCCGCGTCGAGTCGCTCGGCGTCCCAGGATCCCCCCAGGCGTTCTGCCGCGCGCAGCCCGGACAGGGCGCCATCCTCATGGAACCCCCAGCCGTGGTAGGCCCCGGCGAAGGCGATGCGGTCGTCGCTGAGCTCGGTCAACCGGCGCTGGGCGGCCAACGACGACGGCGTGTACTGGGGGTGTTCGTAGGTCATGGAACGCAGCACTGAGGCCGGGGCTATCTCGTCACCCTCACCCAGGCTGACCAGGAACCGGTGGTCGGTCCGGCCTTCGAGCCGCTGCAGCCGGGTGAGGTCGTACGTCACCAGCACACGGTCGGGGCTGGCGTCGCAGGACGGCAACCGATAGTTCCACGACGACCGCGCGGCGTCGGTGCGCGGCAGCACCGATTCATCGGTGTGGAACAGGGTGTGATTGGTGGAGTAGGGCATGTCGCCAAGCACTTCGGCCGCAAGCGGATCGGGGTCCCCCAACATGGCGAGCGCCTGATGCGGGTGGGTGGCAATGACCACGGCATCGTATGTTTCGGTGGCCTGGTGCGCAGCATCGCCTAGCACCGTGACGACGACGCCGTCCCCCACCTTGCTCACATCGGTCACCGGCGAACCGAGCCGCACGTCCTCGATGTGTTCCAGCACCCGGGTCACGTATTCCCCCGACCCGCCAGTGACCGTACGCCACTGGGGTGATCCTTTGATGGTGAGCATCCCGTGGTGGGACATGAATGAGAACAGGTACCGCGCGGGGTAGGCGAGCGCCGTGGTCGGGTCGCAGGACCACACGGCCGACACGACCGGGGTCATGAAGTGGGACGTGAAGTACTCGCTGAACTGTCCCTTGGCGAGAAACTCCCCGAGGGTCATGCCGTCGTCGACCGTTGGGCCGTCGGTGTGTCCCTCATACCCGCCGGTGTCCTTCAGCAGGGCGCGGGCGTCGCGCTGGAAGCGCAGTACTTCGAGCAGCATCTTGAGGTATTTCCCGCGGCGGAGCACTCCCCGCTGGGCGAACACCCCGCGGCGGCCCTTCGCTCCGGCGTATTCGAGGCCGCAGCCATCACATCGCACCGACATGGTCATGTCAGAGTCCTGCGTGGGAACCCCCAGCTCCCCGAAGAGCCGCAACAAGGTGGGATAGGTCCTGTCGGTGTGGACGATAAACCCGGTGTCCACCCCCGAGGTGGTGCCATCGGACATCGGCATCTGGTGGGTGTGGGCGTGCCCGCCCGCACGGTGGTCGGCCTCGTACAGCGTGACCGAATGGTGACGGCTCAGCACGTAGGCCGCGGTCAGCCCGGCGACACCACTGCCGACGACGGCGATCCTGCGCCGTGCGCGGAACCCGCTACGGTCGGCCCCGAGGGGGTCAGGGTCATGCTGATAGTCGGTCATCTGCGCTCCTCCGCGTGGGTCGTGGGACTTCGCCGCCGGCCGGTTGGGCCGGTCAACTCGCCACTACAGGCCTCCTAGAAGGAAAACGCCTGTTGTAAATATAGTTTGGTAAGTGTTCGGAGACGGACGATTTCCGGATTGGTGCAATGGATCAGGCCAGACGGCAGGGATAAAGCGTCAGCTGACGAAAGGATTGCCGTGGTTAACCCAGTGCATTTGCGCACTCTTCTGGAGGTCATTCGCCTCGGATCCTTTACTGCTGCTGCGTCCCGGTTGGGGTATACGGCGTCGGCCGTGTCGCAGCAAATGTCAGCCCTGGAGCGGGACACCGGTGCCACCCTGTTCGAACGGTCGGCGCGGAGCGCGATACCCACCGAGGCGGCGGTGGTCATGGCACGTCACGCCGCGAAGGTTCTCACCGATATTGACGCCCTGCTGGCGTCCACCGCGCGTGCCGAGGCGGAGTCCACCCAGGAGCTTCGGTTGGGGATCTTTCCGAGCCTGGCGACCTATGCCCTGCCGCGGCTACTGGGAACCCCTGAGTGGCGACGCCTGGGGATCAGTCTGAAGGTGTACGTGGCCGAACCCGGCCAGACCATCCAGGGTTTGCGGGCCGGCGGCGAGCTCGATTTGGCGTTGGTGTTCCAGGTGGGCCAGGGTGGGCTGGCATGGCCGTCATCGGTCAGCCGGCAGTGGATCGGGGACGACAATTTCCGGGTCGTGCTACCCGCGGCCTGGGGCATTCAGCCGGGGGCGGCGGTGAGCGCCGACCAGCTGTCCGACATGCCCTGGATCATGCACCACCCGGGAACCGCTGATGCCACGGTGATTGAGCGGCTCTTTGCCAGCTGCAACCTGCACCCCCGGGTGGTGGCGTATTGCGACGATTTCAATGCCAGCCTCGAGCTGGCAGCGGCCGGGCTCGGCGCCGCGCTGGTTCCTGAACTAGCGATGACGCACGGCCCGGCCGGTGTGGTGGCTCTTGATGTCCCGGAGATTCGTCTCGCGCGGAGCATTTTCGCGCTGCAGATCGGTGACAAGCAGACCACCAGGGTGAGGCTTTTCATGGACCAGCTGGCAGGCATCCTCAAGGCACAGAGCATCGAGCCGATCCGCCGCTAGAGCTGGGCCCGCACCCGGGCCGCAGCGTTGACCAGATTCCGCAGCGACTCAATGGTCTCGGCGTATCCCCGGGTTTTCAGCCCACAGTCCGGGTTCACCCAGATCTGGCGGGCTGGCAGCTGCCGAACCGCCTTCTCGACGAGTGCTACCACCTCCTCCTCGTCGGGGATCCGGGGCGAATGAATGTCGTAGACACCCGGGCCCACTCCCCGGGCGAACTGCTGCTCCTGCAGGTCGTGGACCACTTCCATCCGTGAGCGGGCGGCCTCGATGGAGGTGACATCGGCATCCAGCCCATCGATTGCGTCGATGATGGCGCCGAACTCCGAATAGCAGAGGTGGGTGTGGATCTGCGTAGCCGGTGTTGCCCCCGCCGTCGCCAGCCGGAACGACGCCACCGACCAGGCAAGGTAGTCCGGCTGCAGCGCCTTCCTCAGTGGCAGCAGCTCCCGCAGCGCTGGTTCATCGACCTGGATGACACGGATACCGGCGCGCTCCAGGTCGCTTACCTCGTCCCTGAGGGCGAGTGCCACCTGGTTGGCGGTCTCCCGCAGCGGCTGGTCATCCCGCACAAACGACCACGCCAGGATGGTGACCGGTCCGGTGAGCATCCCTTTCACCGGCTTCTCAGTGAGTGACTGGGCGTACTCCGCCCATCGCACGGTGATGGCCTCCGGACGGCTCACATCGCCCCAGAGGATGGACGGCCGGGTGCACCGTGAACCGTAGGACTGCACCCACCCGTTCACTGTGACATCGAACCCGTCCAGGTTTTCGGCGAAGTACTGCACCATGTCGTTCCGCTCCGGTTCGCCGTGGACGAGGACGTCGAACCCCAGGTCCTCCTGCAACGTGACCACCCGGGAAATTTCTTCCTTCATCAGGGTGGTGTACTGCTCGGCGGTGAGGTCGCCCCGGAGGAACCGGGCCCGGGCCGAGCGCACCTCGGCTGTCTGCGGAAACGATCCGATCGTGGTGGTCGGTAGCACCGGCAGTTGCAGGGCTGTTTCCTGCGCGGCCGTCCGCTCCTGATAGGCGACGCGGGTGAAGTCCGACGGCGTGAGCGACCCGAGGCGGTCCCTCACCTCGCTGCGGATCACGCCTTCGGCAGCAGCGCGAGAGGCACGCACAGCCGACGCTTCAGTTATTGCCGCGTCAATGGATCCCGCCGGTGAGTTATCGACCAGCCGGGACAGGGTGACGACCTCCTCCACCTTCTGATCAGCGAAGGCCAGCCACGTCCGCAGCTCGCGATTCAGCTGCGGTTCGTCCTCGACACTGTGCGGCACATGCTGCAGCGACGTCGACGTGGCGACGCTCACTCGGGTTACCGTCGCAGTGAGGGTGGACAGTGTTGTGGCCGCTCGCGCCAGATCGGCCTTCCAGATGTTGTGGCCGTCCACCACTCCGGCGACCAGGGTGGTATCCCCCAGGGCGGCAAGGTCGGCTGCAGCGGGCAGCTCGCCTTTGACCAGGTCGAGGTGGAGCGCGTCGATCCCAGCACCCCCGAGGATGGGCAGTAGACCGCCCAGCGAGCCGTACTGGGTGGTGACGAGCACCGCGGGTCGTACCTTCGCAGCGGTGAGGAAACGGTAGGCCCGTTCGACGGCGCCAGCCACCTCGGAGGCGGGAACCGCCTGGTCTGCCACCAGGGCAGGCTCTTCCAGTTGCACCCACTGCGCGCCCGCTTCGGCCAGCTGTTCGAGCAACTGAATGTACAGCGGCAGTAGGTCATCTAGACGACTGAGCGGGTCGAACCCTGCCGGCGCTTCGTCGGCTGCCTTGCTCAGCAGCAGGAACGTGACCGGACCGATTATGGTCGGGCGGACGGTCAGACCCTGTTCGGCCGCCTCCGCGACGTTGCGGAGTATCCAGTTGTTGGCGAGCGTGAAGCGGGTGTCTGGCCCGATTTCGGGAACCAGGTAGTGGTAGTTGGTGTCGAACCACTTGGTCATTTCCAGAGGCTGCCGGCCGGCGTCGCCACGCGCCAGGGTGAAGTAGGCGTCCAGGCCGAGCTGGCCGCCGTCGTCGTAGAGGTCCTGGAACCGGTCGGGAACGGCGCCGAAGGTCGCGGCCGTGTCGAGCACCTGGTCGTAGAGGGAGAATGACGCCGGGATCGCCGACGTGGATTCCCCCAGGCCGAGGCCGGAGAGGTGCCTGTAACCGTTCAGCCGGAGGTGCCGCGTGGTGTCCTCCAACTGGGGGGCCGTACTCGTTCCCGCCCAGTAGGCTTCGACTGCCTTTTTGAGTTCGCGGCGGGGACCAATACGGGGGTAGCCGACGATGGTGGCTGCGGGGAATGCTTTGCTCATGAGTTGGGTCCTTCGGGAGTGGGAGGGATCAGGCGGATCGGCTGAGACCTGGTGCTGGGGGGCGGCTGAGCTCGAGCCGGTCCAGGACGTCAAGTGCCGCGCCATGTTCGTTGAAGGTGTAGATGTGGAGGCCCGGGGCGCCGTCGTCGAGCGCCGCATGGGCGAGGTCCACGGTGGCCTGAACGCCGATGCGGCGCCGCGCGGCGTCGTCGTCGGCGTTCATCAGCCGGTCCCTGAGCGTGACGTCAACCTCGATTCCCGCGAGCTCGCTGAGACGCTCCAGCCGCTGCACGCTGGTGAAGGGGATGACACCGGGAATGATGGGAATCTCCACCCCGGCTCTGCGGGCGGTACGCAGGAGCCGACGGTAGTGATCGGGAGCGAAATACACCTGGGTGATCGCGAAGTCGGCGCCAGCGGACTGTTTGGCCAGCAGCACCTCGATGTCATGTTCGAGACTGGGCGATTCAGGGTGTTTGGTGGAGTAGGCGGCGACCCCGACGGCGACCTTCCCCGCACACAGGTGGGCTGTCAGCTGACGCTCCANCCCGCCGGATCAGCTCCACCAGCTCGCTGGCATAGTGCAGCTCGCCTGCTGACAGTGACATGTCCTGGGGCCGGTCACCCCGCAATGCGAGGATGCCGCGCACCCCACGGGAGATCAGTTCATCGATCAGCTCCATGAGGTAGTCGCGTGAATTACCCACGCAGGTCAGGTGCGCCAGGGGCTTCAGGGTGGTCTCATCAAGCAGCCGCATGAGCAGACCGATGGCCGTGTCACGGTTGGAGCCGGACGCCCCGTAGGTGACGGACACGAAGTCGGGGCGGGTATCCTCAAGGGCTCTGATCGTCCGCCAAAGAGCCTCTTCGGCGCTGGCGGACCGGGGCGGGAAAAGTTCGTAGGACAGAGCGGGGTAGCTCTGCGGGGGCGAATGCGCGAAAGACATTTGTGTCCTTGTCGATAGGTCACTGCTGAAACGGTAGGCATCAGTTGAGTGAATAACCAGGAGGGACGCAGAGCTGAGTTCAGGCGTGGCGCGGCCGCGCACCACTTGAACTTCTGCGAACAAATGTCAGGCCCACATGGGGGCACCCACACTCTCCATCGGAGAGTCGCTGACCCGTTACTGAAGTAACTTGGGGGCTACGCTACGCCGTCGACCCGGCGGCATCAAGTATCGGCCGCGTAATACTGCGTCATTGGATGTATTCGGCATTGCTGGGAGAATAGCAAGCATGCTGAAAAAACCATCCGGTGCACGCCTGTTAACCCAAATGGGTGGGCTGGTCCGACACAAGCGGCTACTGCTGGCCGTCAAAGCTGCGCTTGCCGCGTCCATCGCCTGGCTGATCGCTCTGCAGGTTCCGGGAGTCGCTGCGGAGTATCCGTACTACGCGCCGCTCGGCGCCGTGGCCTGCATGTACCCAACCATCTCGGGTTCAGCCAAACAGGGATTCCAGATCCTTATCGGGCTGGCCATCGGGTTTGCCCTGGCGTTCCCTATCATTTTCCTGGGCGACCGCTCAGTGTTCTCCATCGCGCTGGTGGTTGGTTTTGGGGTGCTGGCCGGTGGTCTGCCGCGCATCGGTGCGGGCCGGGACTGGATTCCCATCGCCGCCCTGTTTGTGCTCCTACTGGGCGGCGACGATCCCGATGGGTACTCGTTCGGGTATCTGGTGCAGATGCTGGTGGGCGTGACCGTTGGGCTAATCGTGAACATCGTCATTGTCCCGCCCCTGCATCTCACTGGTGTGATCACTGGACTCGACAGCCTCAGGTCGGCGCTGTCCCTGCAGCTCAAGGACATGGGTGAGGCGTTGCGGGAACAATGGCCCCCCGAGCACGAGGAATGGGCCGACCGGCAGACCAAACTCACCACGTTCAGCCAGGAGGTGCGTACAGCGGTTCAACTGGCTGATTCGAGCCGCCACGGGAACATCCGTCAGTACCGTCACAAGAGAGACCTCGCTGCAGATTTCCACTCCCTGCAGTCGATGGAGCGAATCACTTTTTATGTGGAGGACATGACCGAGTTGCTCGCCGACGTCATCTGGCGATCACCGGAGACCACCCCGCTGCCCAAGCCCCTGGGACCGCCGCTCGCCCACGCACTGAACCTGACCGCCGCCGCTGTTGAAGAGTGGGACACCACAGCCGATTCGATGACCGATGCAGAAGCGGCGGTGGAAGACCTGATGGGGCACGTCAAACACGTCTCGCCGGATGATCGCATCGAAGCCACGGCTTCGATGGGCATGTCCCTAAGGCGCATCCTGCTGACCATCCACGCTGACGCTGGCCCCCAGGACCAGGAGGGAATTACTCTGCCGGCTCCTGAAACGAATGATCAATGATGCCAAGATCAGCGAGCTGCGCCGACATTCCAGCGCCATCCGGTGCATACACCCACGGAATATTCGGCGTCCGCGATGACGGTTTCGCGTTCGATCGGCCACCGGCCAGGACCGCCTCACCCATGGTGAGCTGGCGGATGGCGACCGCGCGCACATTCTGCGGGTAGTGGTCCGCGAAGTCGGCGTAAATTTCTTCATCATGCTGCCCGTTGTCACCGATGAGGAGCCACTTGATGTCGGGGAATTCGCCTGCGAGCCGTTTCAGAGAGCTGCGTTTATGCTCGGGTCCGCTGCGGAACCACCGGTCCCGGGTCGGACCCCAATCGGTGAGCAGTTTCGGACCCGCCGGGTAGAGGTTCCGGGAGAGGAACCGGGTCAGCGCGGGAGCAACATTCCATGCTCCGGTGGACAGGTAGAGCACGGGAGCACCGGGAGTCTCCTGGGTGATCCGTTCGAGCAGGACTGCCATGCCGGGCGTCGCCGCCCTGGCGTGCTCGTCCAGAACGAACGTGTTCCAGGCCGCCAGGAAGGGCCTGGGCAGGGCTGTGACCATCACCGTGTCATCAATGTCAGACACCACCCCGAAGGTGGTGCCGGACTCGATAATCCGCACCGGCGACTCAACCAGGATGTCATCGGCGGACCGCAACTTGATGGTGTGCCACCCGGGGGCAAGCTGCGCATCTATGCGCGCATCGACGATGCCGCCACGGTCGGCGGTCACCTCATGGATTTCCCCGTCAATCTCAACTGTGACCTTCGCGTAGCGCACCGGCGCGCTGGTGAAGTTGCGCCAGCCACGGATGCCCTCCTTGATGGTCTTCAGCACTTCGCCGCCCTTGATGGGCGCCATCTCCACTGGATCGGCAAGTACCACACGGGCGAGCACCCGAATCCAGGTTGCTGAGCCATAGCCGGTGTAGGGAATGATGGTCTCCACATGCCCACGCTTGATGGCGACATTGGTCTGGACCGAGTGCCAGGCGTCGTCGATCCGTAATCCGAGGTGGGTACGTTCCTTGACGCCGTCGCGCTGCGGGTCGGGCTGACTTGATGGGGTGCTCGATGACATGCCACTAGTCTTTCACGCCGGCGTACCCATTTTCGTTCAGTAGGGTGGTGCAATGATCGAGACGTGGTGGTACCAACTCCTGGGCGGATTCGCCCGGGCCGCGCCTCCGGAGATCACCGGTGTTGAGCTGCTCATCATGGTGATCGCTGCCGCGCTTCTCTCACTCCCCCGGGCAACCTGGCGGTATTTCGGCTTGTTCACCACCATCGTGCATGAACTCGGCCATGCGTTCGCCGCCCTCATGACGGGTCGTGTCCTCAAAGGAATCACCCTCACCATGGACCATGCGGGCACGACGACGACGATCGGCCGGCCGGGGTGGCGGTCCGCCTGGTCCGGCTTCTGGGGGTATCCGACGCCGGCTGCACTCGGGGCGGCCCTGACCTGGGCCGGGGTGAACGGCTGGGGTCCGGCGGCCCTGTCGACCGGCGCATTGATCCTCCTGGCGGCCCTGGCGTTCATCCGCAATGCTGGCGGTGTACTGATTCTTCTGGTGACAGTCAGTCTTTCGATGGTGCTGGTCCTGGCAGTGCCTGAGGAACTGACCGGGCACGTGGTGGTTGCCCTTGGTCTGGCCTTGCTGGTTGGTTCGGTCCGTGATCTTGGCAAGGTGCTCGCGGTCCATCTGCGACGGCGTCGGGAGCTCCAGTCCTCCGATGCTTACCTGCTCTATCGCAGCACCGGCGTCCCATCGCCGGTTTGGCTGCTGTTGTTCGCGGCTGTCATTGCCGGATCGCTCGTCGCTGCATGGATTTCACTCTCGGGGGAGATGGGTCCAGGAATCGCCTAGCATCATCAGCTTGTTCGCGGCCCGGCTGGCTGCTTCTCCGCAATTTTTCCGCTGTATCGGGTGGGATATACGTAAGATGACCGAATTGGGGCTACCGTAGGGATGCCACACTGATCGTGGCGCGGGCGCGTGGTGCGCTCCTCAACAGATTCGGGAGCATCTCGGTGATATTTCGGTGGGGGAAGTCTGTTCTCGCTGCATTTCCGCGTGGTTCGCGACTCCCTGATCCCGCATGGAACTCCCGACACCGGTTAATCGTCCTTTTCGCGCTGGTGGCATCCGGGATGGTCACCGTATTCGCCCTCGGTCTGGGGACCTCCCCGTGGATGGCTTTATCGCTCGGGGTTCCGCCGGTGGCTGTGGCCCTGGTGGCGTGGAAGGCTCCCATCGGTCGGAGGTTCAGTGCGTCGCTGAGCTCCGCCTCCCTAATGCTGATCGCCGCCCTCGTGGTGCATATCAGTGGCACCATCGAAGCCCATTTTCTGTTTTTCATTCTGGTCCCGGTGGTCGCCCTCTACGAGGATTGGGCCCCGCTGGCGACAGCATCTCTTCTGGTTCTCGGTTATCACGCCTTCATGGGTCTGCATTCCCCTACCGCGGTTTACAACCACCAGGCTGCCACCGACAGCCCGGTGGCATGGTCCCTGATTCACAGCGCGTTATTTCTGGCCATGTGCGTCACCAGCATTGTGCACTGGACCATCCATGAGCGCGCCAGACGCGAAGAGAATACTCTCCTGGATCGCCTCGCCGACCAGGCCCTCCATGACCCCCTGACGGGCCTTGCCAACCGAACTCTCCTTCACGATCGACTCAACCAGGCTCTCAGCCTGAGCCAGCGGACCGGGGCGTCGGTCATGGTGATCGCAGTCGACATAGACGGTTTCAAACCAGTCAACGATTCCTATGGGCATGCCACCGGAGATGCTCTCCTGGTCGAGCTCGCGCAGCGATTGGGGTCCTGCATCAGGGCCGGCGACACTGCAGCGCGCAACGGTGGCGACGAATTCACCCTGCTCCTCCCTGGCACTACCAGGGAGGAGGCCCCGGGTATGGCCGGGCGCATCCTCGCCGCCGTCAGTCCACCCTTCAGCCTGCCCGGCGTCGAGCTGGAAATGAGCGTCAGCGTTGGCCTTGCTGTCAGCTCAACGGGCACGGAGGGCGAAGCGCTCCTGCAGGAGGCGGACCAGGCGATGTATTCGGCGAAGCACAATGGGCGGGGTGGCTACGTCATCTTTGACAGGTCCCTCGTGCCGGGAACGCTCGGCACGATGACTGTCCACCCTGACCAGGCCCGCGGCTGGGTGGCATACACCCAGTCGCTCCGCGCCGAAATTGCTTCAGCCAAAGACCTTGGGCGGATTCCCGAGCAATCCCGCGGCCCGGAGACGGTCCGCCGTACCCTGGAATCGATCATTGCCGCAATCGACCAGTTGCCGCATGGTCCGCAGACAGCGAAGTTGCCGTTACCCGAACGAAACGCTCTCGAGGAGTTTGTCTTCCACCATGACCTGGTGCAGCACTGGGCCGACACCCTGCTGGCTGACTCAATCATTCAGGTTGAGCGGTCGGCGGAGGCCAACCTTTTCTGGCTTGCGCTACGGAGGTCAGCGATGAAGGACCACGGGGACCCCGGGAACAGCCCGGAGTCCGACGGGGACAACGTCCCCGTGGCAGCTACTTAGCGCTGACCGTGACTACCGGCTTGACCGGCGGCTTGGGTGCGTTCACTTGCAGACCGACCGTTGCCGTCTGACCCTTTCGCAGGGTTTTGGTCCAGTCCGAGCCGACACAGGTCACCGATTTCCTGGTCACCGACGTGCACTTCATCCCCCAGGAGTTGGCAACACTGATGACGTTGGGGTCGGTGAACGTCACCGACCACGAGTTCACGGCCCTGGAAGCACTGACCGATATCTGGGCGACATATCCCCCGTTCCACGAACTCTGCAACGACCACTTGGCGGCAACCGCGCTCGATCCTGTTCCCGGAACCGGGGTAGCCGTCTTGCTGGGTGTAGGGGCAGGGGCCGGCTTCGACGTTGGCGCAGGCGCGGCCGACTGGGTAGGTGTGGGCACCGCCACGGGCCGAAGGATGGGCTTCAGCGCGGCAAGTTTGGCGGTTTCCGGGGTACGCCAATCCGACTTTAGTAGTCCGCCAGTGTCGGAACTGTTGGGATTGAACGACCAGTAGGCGAAGCTTGTTCCGTTCGCTGCCAAATAGCTCACGAGCTTACCCATCCACTGCTTGTCAGAGGTGGTTTCCAATTTTGAACCGAATTCTCCGACCAGGACAGGCGCTATCCCGTTCTTGGAAATATAGCCCCAGTTGGCGTCCCAAATTCCCGGCAGATTCGCGGGGTAATTGGATGCCGAGAACCATTTTTGCGGATATACCGATGCCGGGTAATCGTGCGGTGAATAGACCACCTGGTTGGGTACCGTCAGCTTTACGGGTTTCTTGGCCACATCTGCGAGGCCGCCGCCCCACCAGGTCCAGGAGCCGTTGCCCTGGGCCTCGACGCCTTCAACGATGATCAGGAGCTTGGAGTTCACTGTTTGAACTGCCTTGCCAGCGCGGGTCGCGGCAGCGTGCCAGTCATGTGCGGGGTTCGAGCCGCCCCAACGTGCTACGCCGTGGGGCTCGTTGTGAAGGTCGAAGCCGATCACTGTGGGTTCGTTTTTGTACCGGGTGGCGAGCTTCTTCCAGTCGGCGATCCACTGCGCCTCGCTGTACTGGGGGGTGTACCAAAGCTCTGACTGAGCGGCCGAGGACGGGCGGTGTCGGTCAAGAATGACGTTTAGTCCCAAAGCCTTGGACTTGGCGATGAAAAGGTCCATCACCTGCTGTGGGGTCTTTTTCGCCAACTCCGGGTTGGCGTAGAAGTTGGTGTCAGAGCTGACTTTGCCGGTGGTGATGCACTGGTTGGAGTACGGCAGTCGAATGGTGTTGAAGCCCATCGACTTTATCTGCCGGAGCCCGTCATTGAGATTGATGGTCCACAGTCCGTGGGGGACGCAGTCGGGCGTCTCCAGGCCAAACCAATTGGCCGCCCTGATGACATAGGGCTTGTTTGCCGCGTCGCGAATTGTTCCGCCGTCAGTGTGCAGCCACCCCGCGCCCTTAGTGGACACATTTGCCGCGTGAACAACGTTCAAAGCTTCGGGAGCCGAAGCAGGCGGGACACCCCCGCAGCCTGCCAACGCAAGCATCACTGCCGCCATCGTTGCCGTAGCCGCCAGGAAACGCCCACGGAATCCCGCCCGAGTGCCGGAATGTTCAGCCATAAAATTCAGTTCCTTCTAAATGAGACCAGCTATTCCGGCAATAATCTCTCTGAGAATACGCTAGAAACGCTTCCGCCTGCCCGCAGGTTCGGGCACCCTGCGGAGACGTTGCCGTGGGTCACAGGGTATTCTTGATGCTGACGAAAGGGGCGGGGCACAGATGTCCAAAAGTAAGCGGAACGACTCGTCGACCGTCGACCTCCACCCGTGGCCGGTGCCGGTGAATAGCCGAGCCCTGCACATCGCGAAAATGGTCTTGGGTGCGGGGATGATTGTCCTGCTTCTCACCCAGGTGATGCCAGTGAACTTGCTGGGCGGAATGATGAATAACTTCTTCACCATTATTCTTTTACTTTCCTGGGCGGGCCCGGCACGGCGGATGATGCGCCGTTACTCATCGGGCGGGCGGAATAATCCCCCCGCTGAAGAACAGTAATTCGCAACGTTACACACGGACTGCGAGCTTCCCACTCACCGCCCCCTCTTCCAACCGACGCATAGCCTGCGGAGTCTGGTCCAGCGGATAGGTACCGCCAAGCTGCGGAGTGATGACGCCTGCCTCGACCAGGCCTCCCAGCAACTCCAGATCAGCGGAGCGCTCCTTGGCGACAAACATCCTGAGGTTTTGGCTGATAAAGGGAGACATCAGGACTGCCCGTAGCTGGCGCCCGATACCAATCCAGTCGCCAGCGCCTTCACCTCCGATAATGACAGCTGTTCCTTTGGATCTCAGCGCCCCTCGAAGGCGGTGCAGTGAGGAGTTGCCTCCTATGTCCAGGATCAAATCGTAATTCCGTCCCGCATGTGAGTAGTCTTCAGTGGTGTAGTCGACGACCTGGTCTGCCCCCAGGGACCTGACAAAATCCAGCTTCTGAGTGCTACACACCCCGGTGGTCTTGGCCCCGAAATGCTTCGCCAACTGGACGGCATAGCTGCCCACCCCACCTGAGGCGCCGATTACCAGAACTGACTGTCCGGCTTTGACCCGGCCCATCTCCCGCAGGGCCTGCAGCGCTGTCACAGCTGACACGGGAACTATCGAGGCACTCTCGGAGGACACGCCTGGCGGCTTATGCGCGAGCTTGTCCTCCCGGGCCACAGCGTATTCGGCGAACGCACCCGCGCCGATCCCGAACACTTCGTCCCCGATCCGAAACCCCCGGACGCCTGTACCGACGTCGACGACGGTGCCCGCCAACTCCTGACCGGAAACTGGCTGACGGGGTGTGCGCAGTCCGAAGACGAGGCGGAGCAGGTAAGGCTTGCCGGTCATGATGTGCCACGCTCCCCTGTCGAGACCGGCGGAACGCACCTGGACAAGCACCTGGTGAGGTGCCGGTGCAGGGCGCGGAATTTGTTCGAGGGTCAGCACAGAGGCAGCCCCGTACCCCCGCTGCACCATCGCGCGCATCATCGCGCCCTGCGGCAGGTTAACGCTGGTTTGCCTTTTTCTGGTCACCATAGCTGGCTCCATTCAGCAGTTTTCGCGCTTTTCCGATGAAGTACCATCTTGGTCCTCCGCACATAGTACTGAGGACGTGGGGACCATGGAGGAAATTTTCGCCGGCATTCTTGACCTTGTCTTTGAGCCCTCTCGTGAGAGGATCACGGTGTGGCTAACCGACTGATGCTCCTTGACACCGCGTCCCTCTACTTCCGCGCGTTTTACGGATTGCCCGATTCCCTGAGGGCTCCCGACGGAACTCCGGTCAACGCCGTGCGCGGCCTGCTGGATATGATCGCTCGGCTTGTCGCTGACTATGAGCCGACCCACCTGGTCGCTTGCTGGGACGACGATTGGCGCCCCGCCTGGCGGGTCGATCTCATCCCGAGCTACAAGGCCCACCGGATGGTCACCGCGGTGGCCGTCGGCGTCGACATCGAGGAAGTACCGGAAGGGCTGGTGGCCCAGGTGCCAATGATTCGTGACGCCCTGGCCGCCTTCGGAATTACGCTGGTTGGAGCTGCCGAGCACGAGGCCGACGACGTCATCGGCAGTCTGGCAGCCCAGGCCGAGTTCCCCGTGGACATCGTCACCGGTGACCGGGACCTCTTTCAGTTGGTCGACGATAGCCACGACGTTCGGGTGATCTACACCGCCCGTGGCATGAGCAAACTGGAAGTCCTGACTGACGCCACGGTTGTCAGCAAATATAAGGTGCTGCCGGGTCAGTACGCGGATTTCGCTGCATTGCGGGGGGATACTTCCGATGGCCTGCCCGGGGTGCCGGGAATTGGCGATAAGACTGCCGCCAGCCTGCTGCAGGAGTTCGTAGACCTGGACGGAATTGTTGCAGCTGCCAACGACCCTGGTTCCTCCATGTCCGCCTCCATGCGGGCCAAAATTGTCAAGGCAGCCGATTACCTGTCGGTGGCCCCCACAGTGGTCAACGTAGTCCGCGACCTCGACCTCGGGGAATTGAATGCGAGAATCCAGCCCCTCGATGCAGGTCATCTGGACCGGATCGAGCAGTTGACCACTGACTGGAATTTGGGCGGCTCCTCGGGGCGTGCCCTGAAGTCGTTGGGGAACAGCTGACCGGCTCCGCTGCTAGGCCGGCGAGGCGGTAAGCACCACGTTCTTGAACATTGTGAATCCGTTCACCCACCGGGCTTGCCTCTTCAATTTGGCCAGGTGCGGCAGTAAGCTTCCGGCATGGCCATCGCTCGCTATCCCAGTGTCGTCATTGACTGCCCCGATGCGGCGTCCCTCGCAACCTTCTACGGGGCACTGCTCGGGTGGAAAGTGGATGCCGACGACGGTTGGGCGGATATCCGCCCCGACGACGGGAGTAACTGCATCTCATTTCAGCAGGTGGCAGATTACCGACCTCCTGCCTGGCCGGACCAGGGCAGCCCACAGCAGATGCACTTCGACCTGATGGTTGAAAACCTGGACGAAGGCGAGGCTGTGGTCCTCGGCCTCGGCGGCACCAAGGCCGCAGTCCAGCCCGGTGAAACCTTCCGGGTCTTCCTTGATCCGGCGAGCCACCCCTTCTGCCTGTGTGTCGCGTAGACAGCGCCATGCAGATAGGATCCCTGGCTGATATCGAGCTGAACATTCCTGAGCAACTGATCCGCAACGGGTAGGAGCACACCACGAGGCACCAGGACGTTGTATAACGGTTGGCTCACGTAACCAAGTCGTGCTGTCGGTTGGCGCGCCGCATCGGTAGTGTCCAAGCTATCTACCGACCAATCCTTACGAAAGCACAGCCCGTGAAGAAGTTCTCGCCCCTTCTTGCCCTCCCCATCGCAGCCCTGCTCCTTGCCGGCTGCGTTTCCAACACTGAGCCCTCGGCGGAGGTGACCAGTTCAGAGTCGAGCGCCTCCCCCGCCACCACGTCGTCGGCCACCCCCACGCCGACCGCTGAGGGTTCGTCGTCGCCTGCGGAAACTCCTGACGCTCCCGAATCGGCTGGTCCCGTACCGGGCGCCGAACCGTCAACAGCACCGGCGCCCGAACCGACCGAGGACGCTACCAATGTCACAGCGCCGACAGAAGCGCCAATCACCGAAACGTCCGAACCTCCGATTCCCGGGTTGTCGGGTTCTTACGATGACCTCGAACTGGTCTCCACCTGGGATGGGCTACGGGTGGTCCGCCATGTCGGAACCACCTGGAACGTCGTCGGCTCCGGCTATGCACCCGGTGCGGAAATCCAGATGAACTTCGGACCCGCCCAAACCGATTCGTCGCTGATCGGATACCCCCTTGTGTATGCCGACGCCAACGGCAATTACACCTTCCAGATCAGCCTGGCACCAGATCTCGCGCCCGGCGATTACGGCCTCATGGCCATTCCTACGGGTCTTGGTTTCGAGGAGTCGGAGGCAGCCAAGCGGTTTGCCCTCATTGAGGTTGTCTCCACCTGGGCGCCGTAAACNCCGCCCAGGTGGAGACACCGCCGGCTCCCCTCGGGATGCTACTGCTCCAGCTTGATTGCTTTCCGTAAGCTCAGCGCCCCACCACCCTGCATGACTGCACGT
Source organism: Arthrobacter sp. CAL618 (assembly GCF_000468215.1). Taxonomy (NCBI): domain Bacteria; kingdom Bacillati; phylum Actinomycetota; class Actinomycetes; order Micrococcales; family Micrococcaceae; genus Arthrobacter; species Arthrobacter sp. CAL618. The sequence goes on from NZ_ASZW01000277.1 coordinate 28,000, forward strand.
CGGTAGATCTTTTCTCGCCGACGTGCAGCAAGGCAACGGCTGCCGCCAAGGCGATCACCAGTGATAGGAGTGGCTCCCAGAGAGCCACCGGCGAGTTCAGTACCCGGATCGGCATCGCCACCGATGACACCACGGGGAGGTAGGAAGCCACCACCAGGAGTTGGCCGGAGGCGAACAATCCGACAAAGAGAGCCGCAAAGATCAGGGCCATCACCGGCGTCGAATTATTGTTCAGATCCTCCGGCCTGCTCGCCAGCGACCCGAGAACAGCCCAGATCGCGGCGAGGATCAGAAATCCGAAGAGGAAGAACACCAGGAACCAGCCCGAAGCCGGAATGATACTTCCCACCAGATCGGCTGTGTCAGTCAGGTTCAGGGCCAGCAGGGCAGCACCGCCGTAGAGGGCTAGCTGGACCATGGCCAGGATGGTGTTGCCCAACACCTTGCCGTAGAGCAGTTGGCGGATCGGGATTGCGGTAGCCAGGATTTCCACCACCCGGTTCTGTTTTTCCTCGACCACCGAGTTGGCAATGGCCATGCCGAAGATGATTGATGCCATATAGAACAGGAAGCTGAAGACGAATCCGGCGATCGTAGCGAGCAACTGGTTTTCTTCGCTGCCTTCCAGTAGGGATTGTTCCAGGTCGGCCCCCGATAGCAGCTGCTCCGCCGTGGTTCCTGCCGCAGCGGCGTTCTGGCCCAACACATACTCGTTGAGCGACTCGTCAATCTGCTGGCTGATCCCCGAATCGACCTCGGTCTTTCCCGTGAGCTGCCAGCTACCGTCGGTTTCCCGCAGCAACGCAGCGTCAGCTTCCTCGGCACGTACCAGTTCCACGGCAGCATCCGCGGACGCTGCGACGACGGCGGTGAAGGTGACGTTCCCGTCGTCGGCCTGGCCCGCCTGATCGGCGAGCTCGACGACGGCAGCGGCCGCTGAATCGGACTGCACGGCAACCGTGAAGTCGTCGCCGCGGTTCATCATGAAGGCGTTGAACACAACGCCAGCGACGATCAGCACCAGCGTGACGACCGTGCTGATCGCATAGCTGCGATCCTTCGCCTTGATCATGACCTCACGCAGCGTCACGATCAGCCAGGGCGGTTGGGTTCCTGGTGGCTGCGGTCTGGGCCCCGATGCTGGCGACGGCGCGCCGCCGTCGCGCTCTTTGACTGGCGTTTCGGTGCTCATTGGGAGACCTCCCGGTAGATTTCGCTCAGGCTGGGCCTGATCCGGCTGAATTCGTGCACACTGCCGCGGGTCATCGCTGAGGCGAGCACGCGCTGCGCGGCGTCGTCGTCGTCGAATTCCACCACCGCGTCCTGTCCTGCGACGTCGATGACCCGCACCTCGGCTTCCTCACGCACCCAGCCGGCATCGGGGGTGACCGTCATCCGGTGGCGCCGGGGTGCTTTTGCCCGGAGGTCGTCGCCGGAGCCGGACGCTACGAGGCGCCCTTGCCGCAGGACCACCAGGTTGTCGCACAACCGGTCCACCAGGTCCAACTGGTGGCTGGAGAACAGCACCGGCACTCCGTCGGCTGTCCGGTCGCGCAACAGTTCGACCATCGAGTCGACTGCTACCGGGTCCAGCCCGGAAAACGGCTCATCGAGGATCAGAACCGTGGGCCGGTGAAGCAGCGACGCGGCAATCTGGACGCGCTGCTGGTTCCCGAGGGACAACGATTCGAGTTTGTCCTTGCCGCGGCCGCCGAGCTGAAACCGATCCAGCAGGTCCTGCGCTTGTGCCCGCGCGTCGGAGGCCGTCATCCGATGCAGTTGGCCGAGGTAGACCAGCTGATCGAGAATGGGCTGCTTCGGGTACAGTCCCCGCTCTTCGGGCATGTAACCAAAGGTTGACCGGTCGTCGGCTGTAATGGGTCGGCCGTCCATCAGCACCTGCCCACCATGCGATGTGAGCACCCCCATGATCATCCGCATAGTGGTGGTTTTACCGGCACCGTTGGCGCCAACAAATCCGGTCATCTGACCGGACGGGATGGTGAAGCTGACGTCGTCGACAGCGGTATTCTCACCGAATCGTCGCGTGAGGTTCTGGACCTGCAGCATGTGGTGTCCTCCTGTAGATTTCCCTGGAATCAACCCTAGGCAACGCCCCCGCCCGGGGGATGAGTCAAAAGGCTGAACCTGCTACTCCCCCGGACGGATGAGACCACTTTCGTAGGCGAAGACCACGGCCTGCACCCGGTCCCGAACCTGCACCTTCGCCAGCAACGATGACACATGCGACTTGACGGTGGCCTCCGCCAGAAAGAACCTACCGGCCAGTTCGGCATTGCTGAGACCGGTCGCCAGGCTGGAGAGAATTTCCTTCTCCCGCTGGGTCAGCGAGTCAAGCCGTTTGCGGAGTTCAGCGCTGGGCTGGGCACCGGGGGTGGTCTCCCCCGCAACCTCGAGGGACCTGGCGAAGCGTTCGATCACACGAACGGTCACCTCGGGTGCGAGCAGTGCGTACCCGCCGGCAACCGCCTGCACCGCGGCGATCAAATCGTCAGGATCGGCGTTCTTCAGGAGAAACCCGCTGGCACCACTGCGGATAGCGTCAAAGAGATAGTCATCGCGTTCGAAGGTAGTCAGGATGATGACTTTCCCGCGGCCGGCCCGGGTGATCAGCTCGGTAGCCTGGATGCCATCCATGAGTGGCATCTGCACGTCCATCAGGATCACATCGACCTCGTGCCGGTGGGCGAAATCAACCGCCTCCTGACCGTTGGTGACCTGACCGACCACCTCAATGTCCTCCTCGATGGAGAGCATGGTGGCGAAGCCTGCCCGGACCAGGGCCTGGTCATCGGCAAGCAGAACGCGGATCGAATCCATGGAATGTCTTTCTGGGTTAGTGAACGAGGAACCTGGCACGGACACGCCAGCCGCCTTCGGAGCGTGGTCCAATTTCGGCAGTGCCCCGGTGCAGTGCCACCCGTTCTCGGATGCCCTGCAGACCAAACCCGGACCCTGGCTCGGATTTGGGACGCGGCATCCCATTGTCCACTGTTTCGAGCTCGACCCACCGCTGGTCGCCGACGAGTCCGGTCCGCAGCGTCATCACCGCGGAACCGGCGGTCGAATGGCGCCGCACGTTGGTGAGCGATTCCTGGGCCGTCCGGAATAGCGAAAGGGCCAGTGGTGCCGAAACTCTGGCCAGTGCGCCGGGGATGTCTTCCACCATGCCAAACTTGACGGTCAGCCCAAGCTCCCGATGCTGGCGGGCCAGTGCTTCCAGATCGTCCAGGCCGGGTTCGGGGCGCCGCCCGCCGTCGTCGGTGTCGCCGAGATCGGTGCTCTCGGATCGGAGCACGCCAAGGAGGTTCCGCATATCCGTCACTGCTTGCCGGCTCGCTTGCTCGATGGTGCGCAGTGATTCGACGGCGACCTCCGGCCGCTTCTCGATAACCCGGCGTGCCGCACCCGCCTGAACGCCGATCACCGAGACGTGGTGCGCGACGACGTCGTGCAGTTCACGCGCGATTCGCAGCCGTTCCTCCACCACCGCACGCCTCGCCAGCTCGTCGGCCTGACGGGTGATCTCCGCGGCCTGTTCGGCGAGCTGGGTTCGCTGCAAGGCGTTGCGCCACGAGGTCATTCCGGCCAGGATGGCGCCGCCAAAGTAAGCGAAGTTCACCAGAAAGTTGTAAAGCGCCACCGATGCCAACGGATCGAGGATCCCGCCAACGAAATCAGGGTTGTCTTCACTCTGCGCCAGGACACCGTCGAAGGTGTTGGCCACCGTCAGGGCGAGGATGAGCCACAGGGCCATCGCCGCCACCACCACCGCGATGCCCAGCCACAACATCCGACGGTCCTTGGCCCACGCAATAGCCGAATACAGGGAGGCGAAATACGCCACCTGGTACGAGAGCTGAAGCGACACCAGGGGTGACAGCAGGCTCAGCCCGATGAAGAGGGCTGACATCGCCAGCATCACCAGGACCGGGTATTTGCGCCGGAGCACCAGGGGAACGATCATCAGTGCCAGCACTCCGTGCTGGACCCATACCGGGTGGTTGTCCTCCTCCACCATCCCAAAGCCGCGGGTCAGTTCCAGGGCGAACGCGCTGACCAGCGCGAAGATGACGACGCCGATGACGTCCCTGCGGAGCTCATCCTTTGTGGGACCGGGGCGTTCCCAGTTGTTGTCGTGGTCCCCGACCGTCTGGGATTTCAGCCGGGCGAGGAGGTTCACCGGTCCGGCCTTCCGGGAGCAGGGCGCGCGGGATCCATCATGAGTGCCAGTTTAGTCAGCGGGTGGTGCGCCCCGACTCCCCCGCACGGCCTAGTCCGATCGGATGACCTCCCCCCTCCTCGCTTTGGATCGAGTCAACACATATGGCAGGTTTGGTGCCGGAATGTGGCTATTTGTGTTGACTCGATCCGGGTTGGGGTGGGGCTGGGAAGTGGAACGCTGACCGGTTGTATGATTCCGGTGGGGGATGTCATGGTGGTCCCTTGACCTCGCTCTCAAGGAACTTGTTATGACGTTTGGCCCCAGTCCCCGGCATCCGAAAAGTTCCTGGCTGACTCGATCAATCGCTTCCGCTGCTGCTGCAGCCCTGCTGGCCGGGTCGATCACGGCGCTGCCCGCCTTCGCTGGGCAACAGTCCGACAAAACCGCTGGGGTTGCCGAGGCGCTGACTACGGACACCAATCCCGCAGACCATCCTGCTGACCGCTTCATTGTGAAGTTCGACGGCAACGGCGACGGCACCAGCGAACGGGGTAGGACCTACCAGAACACCGTCAACAGTCTCGGGATACCGGTCACCGAGGTAGGCGTCACCGTCGATGGTGCAACGGTGGTGGAAGCGACAGAGGACCTGACTGCCGAACAATCGGACGGCGTCGTCGCCGCTCTGGAATCGCGCGGGGATGTCGAATACGCCGAGGTCGATGTTTTCATGCAGCCGACGGCGATCGCCCCGGACGATGACCTGTACGACTCCCAGTGGAACCTGTTCGAGGCGGAGGCGGGGATGCGCGTCGATTCGGCCTGGGAGCGGTCAACTGGTGCGGGGGTGACGGTGGCTGTCATTGACACCGGGATTACGGAACATAGCGATTTGGCTGGGAACATCATTCCCGGCTACGACTTCATCACCAGCCCACAGATCGCCGGTGATAATGACGGCCGTGATTCAGACCCGACCGATGAAGGCGACCAGTGCAATTCCGATCCGTCGTCCTGGCACGGAACCCACGTAGCCGGAACGATTGGCGCCGTAGCGAACAACTCCCAGGGCATTGCCGGCGTCGCCTACGACTCACAGATTCAGCCAATCCGCGCTCTTGGAGCCTGCGGTGGGTACACCAGCGATGTTGCTGCCGCCACCCTCTGGGCCGCCGGCGGCAGCGTGCCAGGCCTCCCCCTGAACCCCACCCCGGCGAAGGTCATCAATCTCAGCCTCGGCGGCGCCGGCACTTGCGGGACAACCTTCCAGACCGCCATCAACTACGCAAACAGCCAGAACGCCGTCGTGATAACCGCCGCGGGCAATGAAAACACCTTCGCAAAATACACGACGCCAGCGAACTGCAACAACGTAGTTGTGGTCGGGGCCACCGGTCGTGAGGGAAACAAGGCCAACTACTCGAACCACGGGCCCGAAGTCGATGTAAGCGCTCCCGGCGGCGATGCGTCGACCGGCCGCTCCAGCGCAATCCTGTCCACCCTGAACAGCGGAGCCGCCGGCCCGGAGACCGAGAGCTACGGCTATCTACAGGGGACCTCGATGGCGACGCCCCATGTGGCGGGCGCCGCGGCGCTGATGCTGTCGGTTGATCCGTCGCTTACCCCGGCGCAGGTCGAGGCACAGCTCAAGGCGACCTCCCGCCCATTCCCTGGAGTTTGCTACACCGGAGGTTGCGGAACAGGGCTGGTTGATGCCGCGGCGGCAGTGAAAGCGGTAGCACCGGCCGTTAATCCGCAGCCATTCAGTGACGTTCCGGTGGGCATGAAGTTCCAGCGGGAAATGTCGTGGATGGCGGCCAGCGGAATAAGCACTGGGTGGACCGAATTTGACGGGGCCCGAGCATACCGGCCTCTGACAGCAGTGAACCGTGACGCGATGGCCGCGTTCATGTACCGCATGGCGGGCAGCCCGGCGTTCACTCCCCCAACAAGATCACCGTTTGCCGATGTGGATACCAGCCAGAAGTTCTATCTGGAGATGGCCTGGCTGGCATCCACCGGCATCAGCACCGGCTGGGCTGGACCCAATGGCACGAAAACCTACCGTGCCCTCACCCCAGTGAACCGTGACGCGATGGCCGCGTTCATGTACCGCATGACGGGCGGCCCGGCGTTCACTCCCCCAACAAGATCACCGTTTGCCGATGTGGATACCAGCCAGAAGTTCTATCTGGAGATGGCCTGGCTGGCATCCACCGGCATCAGCACCGGCTGGGCTGGACCCAATGGCACGAAAACCTACCGTGCCCTCACCCCAGTGAACCGTGACGCGATGGCCGCGTTCATGTACCGGTTCTCCGAGGACTACTGAAGTGACTGACCCTGACAGGACCGGTTCCACGACTAGGCGCTCAGCGCCTTCTGCTTGATCAGGGTGTACTCCTCATCGGTGATGGTCCCCGCATCGAGGAGTGCCCTCGCCTTATTGATTTCGTCACTGAGACTGACACCGGACACCGACCGGATATACGCGGACTGGGCGTCATGCCGGGCGACTGCCTGCTGTTCGTTCCGAGCCGTCATGCCGTCGCCGCGGGCGATGAGATACACGAGGATCGACAGGAAAGGCAAGAAAATGAGGCCGACCAGCCAGGCTGCCTTATGCCATCCTTTGAGGGTCTTGTCCCGGAAAAGATCAGCGATGACTGAGAACAGAATTGTGACAAAAGCCAGCACCGCGTAGATCCAGAAAAGGAACCAGAAGATGCTCCAAAAACTGTTCCAGAAATCCATAACTACTCCCTAGAGAAGGTGACGCCCGTTGAGCGTCGCATGTTGACTGGCACCGCGAGTGCGTTACCGGGCTAGCGTCCGCTGTTTGATGAGCTCGTATTCCTCGGCGCTGATGGTTCCCGCATCGAGGAGAGCGTGGGCCTTGGAAATCTCGTCGCTGATGCTGGAACCGGCGGCCGACCGGATGTACTCGGCTTGCGCCTCCCTGCGTTCGGTGACCAGTCGCTGGCCCCGGTCCGCCATCCCGTCTCCCCGTGTGATCAGGTAGACGAGGATCGAAATGAACGGGACAAACACCAGGAAAACAAGCCATACCGCTTTGAGCCAACCGGACAGGGTCTCGTCGCGGAACAGATCTGCCACAACCGAGAACAACAGGGTCAGGAAGGCGATTACGGCATAGATCCAGATCAGTAGCCAAAAGAAGTCCCAGATTGTTGAAAGGATTTCCACTTTTACTCCTTCAGCGACGTGCGCGGGTTTTCAGGACCTGCGGTGGGGTCCCGATGCTTGTACCTCAGCACTGTGCCCCTGCGCAGAGGTAACCACATCACCCGCATTGGATGAACCAACGTTTTCTTCTGCTGTAGGTTGGCCATAAGCGCCCTTGCTGCTCTGAGCGGTTCGCCAGCAGATGGGCTACTGAACAGCAAGGTCTCAGCCATGTACACACCCCCACGCACCAACTCTCCTGCTGCTTTCGCGAGCCTCCTGAACTGGTTGCGCCGAACACGGCCCTTCCCCTACCCGAGGGAGGTGGCTGTCTCCGCCATGGCCCTGTTCTATCTGGTGGGTGGCGTGGCGATGCTCCTCGTCCTGGTTTTCCCCCACCCGAGCACGTTGAATGATCGCCTTCTGATCGGACTGGGAGTGTTCCTCATCGTGATCGGTCTACCCGTCTACAAGCTGCGGCACCGGACTCCGCTGGCGCTTCTGCCGTGGCTGTTGGCTGCTGGCACAGCGGTCATCACCGCGCTGACCGCTACCGGCGGCAGTACTTCGGTGACAGTGTCATTCAGCTTTTTTTACCTCTGGGTGATCATCTTTGCGCTGCTGTTCCTGAATCCGCTGGTGGCCGCCGTGGAGATCGGATTCGCCGCCGTCGCCTACCTCAGCGTCGCAGTGCTCCCCCAGGAGCAATCCACCCACCAGTTGACCGCCTTTGAACCGATCGCACTTTTCACCGTCGTTACCACCACCGGTGGTGTCATCATGTGGCTATCCCAGGCCCGTGAACACAGCGAGATTGACCCGCTGACCCTTGTTATGAACCGTCGAGGCCTGGACCGGATCCTTCAAGCGGCTCTGAGCGGGGACGATCCAACTGGCAAGAGGCTGGTCGCGGGACTGATCGACGTCGATCATTTCAAGAGCGTGAACGATCGTCAGGGTCACGCGGCAGGCGACCGGCTATTGGAGGAACTTGCGGGCGCCTGGCAGAGGGTACTGAGGTCCGGTGACACCCTGGGGAGGATCGGCGGCGACGAGTTTGTCGTTCTATTACCCGGTTGTTCCGCGAGCGAGGCAGACGACATCCTTGAACGTCTCCGGGCAGCAGCGCTTGATCTGCAGGTGACCCGCTCGGTGGGGGCGGCCCTGTCCGAGGATCAGGACAGCGCGTCGCTGCTCCTCGGCCGGGCCGATACCGCGCTGTATCAGGCGAAGAACCTTGGGCGCAACAGGGTTGCGTGGGCTGTCGCCTGAACCAGGAGCCGGGTGAGCGCCACCATCCCTGCCGAATCTCCATCCGGACCATATACTTGAAGCATGCTGATCACTCGCCTCAACCGAGGCCCACGCACCCGGTTCTCCGCTCTCAAACAGTTTGGACTTGAACTGTGAGCGGCGGTCTCGTCGCCCTGCTGGACGATGTCGCAGCCCTCGCCCGCATAGCGGCTGCCTCGGTGGATGATGTTGCTGCTGGCGCCGCCAAGGCTGGCGCCAAAGCGGCAGGCGTGGTGATCGACGACGCCGCCGTCACCCCGCAGTACATGTCCGGGGCGGACCCGTCCCGCGAACTGCCGATGATCAAGCGAATCTTCTGGGGCTCGCTCCGTAACAAGCTGCTGATCATTCTGCCGGCATTGCTGCTCATCAGTGCCTTCATCCCGTGGATCATCCCATTCATCCTCATGCTGGGCGGCACCTATCTGTGCTTTGAGGGTGCCGAGAAGGTCTGGCACAAGCTCCGCGGGCATCACGATGCGGAGAAGGCGCCGGCGGTGGACCGGGGACCCGAGGCGGAGGCTAAAGTCACCAAGGGTGCCATCACCACCGATTTCATCCTGTCCTGCGAGATTATGGTCATCTCGATGAACGAGGTGGCTGACGAGTCGATATGGGCCAGGGCGATTATCCTCGTCGTCGTGGCAATTGCGATCACTGTGATCGTCTACGGAGCCGTTGCTCTGATCGTCAAGATGGACGACATCGGCCTGCATCTGACCACCAAAGACTCCGCTAGCTCCAAGCGATTCGGCGAGGCGCTCGTGAAGGGGATGCCCGCCGTCCTCGCCGCCATCACCTTCATCGGCACAATCGCCATGCTGTGGGTCGGCGGGCACATCATGCTGCAGGGTGTGTATGACCTTGGCTGGCACCTACCGTACGACCTGGTCCATGCCCTTGAGGCCCCGTTCGTCGGGATCGCAGTGGTCGGCGGTTTCCTGGCCTGGCTCGTGAACACCCTATGCTCAACCGTCCTGGGACTCGCCTGGGGTCTAATTGTGATGGCAGTGCTGCACCCACTGCTCAAGGTATTGCCGTTCGGCAAAAAAGAGGGCGGACACGAAGAGGGAGACCTCCGCGCCGCAATCGCCGGACATCGGCCAGCCAAACGCGACTCCGAGCCTGCCTCCTAGCGACGACGACGGCCCTGCCGGCACGAGGGTGCCGGAGGCCTTCATTCAGCGCCCTCGCCGGGGACCAGCTAGCAGCCACCCGACGATGCCCCCGAGCACAGTAAGACCAGGAACGAGATTCCACGACAGGCCCTGCAACTCACGGATTAATCCGGGGCTGGCTTCCAGCACCGGTGTGATCAGCGTGTAGCCGACGTATGCCAAGACAAAACCCAGGCTGGCTCCGCCCAGCGCTCCCCAAAGCCGCCGACGGTATTCACCCCTGCCCGGTGCCGGTGGATCCTTCATGGCTCTCCTAGGGTCGCTTGTGTCTACGAGTATCGCAGGCTGCGCAACCAAACCGTTAGCATCTTCCGCAACAGGCGCTTCCCTGGGCTCATGCGGACTAATCAGACAGCTGACCCGGACTGAACAGATACTTGCGGGCAAAAAAAATCCGCTGGAACAACTGGTGCTTCCAGTTGTTCTAGCGGATCATTGGTGGAGCTAAGGGGATTCGAACCCCTGACCCCCTGCATGCCATGCAGGTGCGCTACCAGCTGCGCCATAGCCCCAATTCCTTGGTGTCACCCCCGCCGAACTGGCCGAAGCAACTTGTTTAGTTTAGTCAACAATCCGCCCCCTGCAAAATCGGCGGCATCCACGCCACTTTCAGCCCGCTATTAGCCTTCCAATGGGGTGGAAGGCATCGAGGACAGGCCCACATTGTGCTCGGTCAACTGCCACCGGCTGATGCCCGTGGGACCCTGATCGAGTTCCTCCAGCATCGACCAGTGGCAGTTCGAAACGCCCGAGAGCGAAGACCACAATTCGGGAGGCAGACCCATTAGCGCGGCGAGACCGGCCCGGATCGAACCCCCGTGGCTCGCAACCACCAGCGTCTGCCCGGCGGTGAGGCTGGAGACGGCGTCGAGCGTACCTGCGGCCATCCGCCGCCCGACGTCGACCCGGCTCTCTCCGCCACCGGCACGCACCGCAGGTTCACCGGATCGCCAAGCCGTCTGGTCGGCAGGAAACCGCGACGCGATCTCGGCAAACGCCAACCCCTGCCACTGACCGGCGAAGGTTTCGCGAACCCGCGGGTCCAGTTCAACTGACAGCCCGGTGAGGGAGGCCAGCTCAGCCGCGGTATCGGCGGCCCGACCCAGGTCTGAGGACACCAGACGCGTGGGCGCCAGATGAGCCAGCTCGGCGGCAGCCTCACGGGCCTGCTGCTTGCCCAACTCGTCGAGCGGAATGTCCTCCTGACCTTGAAACAGGCCCCTTGCATTCCAATCAGTCCGCCCGTGCCGCCAAAAAATGATCCTCCGAGCGCCAGCCGATTCAGTGGCGGCGAACCTCACTCGGCAGCGGAAGCGGCGTCAGCCGAAGCCGGCGGCGTGGTGTCGAGCTGCAGATCGATGACCGGGCAGTCTCCCCACAGGCGCTCGAGTGCGTAGAAGACACGGTCCTCCTCATGCTGGACGTGGATGACGACGTCGAGGTAATCCAGCAGTACCCATCGGCCCTCGCTGCGCCCTTCACGGCGAACAGGCTTCAGCCCCTGCTTGGACAGCTCTTCCTCGATACCATCGACGATCGAGTTGACCTGCCGTTCGCTGGATGCCGAGGCAACCAGAAAGACGTCGGTAATTGCCAGCCGTTCGCTGACATCAATAGCAACAATGTCCTGACCGATTTTCTCCGACGCTGCATGTGCAGCAGCCCGGGCAATCGCGATGGACGTTTCGTTAGCGCTCACTTATCTCCTTGGGTGTGGTCAGCCGTCTTGTTCAATTGAAGACACCTGAAATCATCATGATTCCGGTGACCAGCGCCAAAGCGCCCAGACTGACAATGGAATATTGCAATAGCTGCAGGCGCTTGACGCGCGCCAGCCCCGCCGTCATGGCATCGAGTGGTTCAAGCCCGTGAGCGGTGCGCGCCCCAATGGGAACGACCGCGTCCGAGGCGGGGGCCGTTGGCCCCGCTGCGGAAACCTCACGGGGCACCCCGGGAACCCGGATGAATTCCTTGGGCGACACGATCGAGAGGTTGTGCGCCGTGGTGGGGTCGTTGGCGCTCGGCTTCCGCTGCTCGTTCGCCTGCGCGAGTTGCTGCATCTTCTGGGCGCGGCTGTTGAGTACGGCGGCACGTTCGGCAAGGGCTTTCTGCTGCGCAAGGATTTCCAGGTCGACAGTGAACGGATCATCGTCGCGGGCAGCCACCATCTGCGCAACCTGCTCCTGGGCCTGCTGCACGATGGTTTCCCGCGCGGTCAGCGCCTGCTGAACACTCATCTGGTGAACTGGCACAGCGTTCGGCTTATCCACTGGCTTGGCTGTCTGCCCGGTC
>NZ_ASZW01000278.1:0-7603 GCF_000468215.1 Arthrobacter sp. CAL618
TCAGCGAGACGTTCGCCGTAGCGAATTGACGTGAATTGACTGCCCGCATCGCTGTGACAGCGCAGGTCATCGTGGTGGGTGCCCCTGCCCCACCGTGCCATCTCGATCGCGTCGAGGACCATCTCGGTGCGCATGTGCGAAGCGCACCGCCACCCGACGATCATCCGGCTGAACACGTCAATGATGAAGCAGACATACGCGACACCAGCCCACGTCGGAACGAAGGTCAGATCGGTCACCCAAAGCCGGTTCGGGGCCACCGCGGTGAACTCACGGTTCACCAAGTCCGGGTGCCTCCTCCCGGCTGGATCTGGGCGCGTCGTCTTCACACGCTTTGAACGCCTCGCACCTTCGATGCCGGCGGCGCGCATCAGCCTGCCAGTCTGGTCCCGGCCGATGTCGATCCCGGCGCGACGGGCTGCTTTCCAGAGTTTGCGGACCCCGTAGACACGATAATTGTCTTCCCACAGTCTGATCAGATCCGGGGTCAGGACTGCATCGCTGACAGCTCGCGCCGATGGTGCGCGGTTCTTCGTGGCGTAATAAGTGCTCGGAGCCACCTGCAGCAGCGTACAGATAGGCTCGACTCCGAGCCGTCGTCCCTCGACAACGTCATCCTTGTTCGCGTCGATGAACGAGACTATTTCCGATATTGGCGGTCGAGCTCCGCCCCGAAGAAACTCGCGGCCCGCTTAAGGATTTCATTCGCCCGACGCAGCTCACGGTTTTCCTGCTCAAGCTCACGCACCCGCCTGGCCTCCGAGGTACTCACCCCTGGGCTCTGGCCATCATCAACATCCGCCTGCCGCACCCACGCCCGCACCGACTCAGTACCGTATCCCAGCTGCGACGCGACCCGCTGCACCGTTCCATGCTCGGTCCCCAGCTCCGCCCGCAAAGTCCGCACCATCCGGACTGCAGCAGCTTTCTCCTCCGGCGAATACCGACGTGCCGTCGACTTCCCAGATCCCTGACTCTTTGCCATGACTCTATTCTCGTTTCCAAGATCAGGAGTCTCCATCAAACCCAGAGCGGTTCACCTACCGCACCATCGGTCCGCTTGAAAAGGGTGACGCCAAGTACGCACTAACGCGACCAGCGAAAGACATGGGTGCAGAGTTCTCCGAAGATGCCCTCGGAGTCCTCATTGACGCTTCCGGACGATACCCCTACTTCATTCAAGAGTTCGGGAAGGCAATCTGGGACGCAGCTCCAGGGACACCGTTTACGGAGGAAGACGCACAAGTCGCCGTCTCCATCGGTCGCAGCCAACTCGACGCCGGGTTCTTCTCCTCTCGCTGGGGACGCGCAACACGCAAGGAACGCGGCTACCTTCGCGCAATGGCACAAGATAACGACGCCGGGTCTAGCACCAGCCAAATCGCTGAACGGCTCGGCGTTAAAGTCACCGCGTTAGGCCCTGCTAGAGCACAACTCATCAGCAAAGGCATCATCTACTCACCTGAGTACGGACAAGTTGCATTCACCGTGCCAGGAATGAGCGGATTCATTGCCCGGCAGCACGACGAGTAAACGCCACGGACACGGCAGTCTCCGGAGACGGGGTTCGCCGCCCACAGATAGTAGGCCTGTCTGGAGAAGTTCAACACCCGGCAGGACACTGCCACAGGAACCCTGACCGGGGCGCCCTCGGCAGCCAATACACGGACCAGCGGGCACTTCGCTTTTTTGGATTGATATCCCTGGACAGGTAAGTCACGGCAAGGCGCATCACTTCCGCTTCCTGCTCCAATAACCGGATCCGCTTATTGGCGTCCCGGAGCTTCACGGAATCATCGGCTACGGCCACGGAGTTCACACCGTCTTCGCGGTCGGCGATTTTCAGCCAGCGGTGCAAAGCCGCGGGCGAAAACCCCGAAGCCCTTCGCGATCTAGGTAATGGGCGCTTCGCCCTTTCGGGTAACCGCAATGACGTCGAGGCGGAATTCTTCAGGAAAGGCTTTGGACATGATGAACATCCTTCCACCAGCAAGGATCAAATCCTGGGGCACGTCAAAGTGTCAAGCAAACCTTCAGCAGCCCCGTTCGATTGGTTCAGGGTAATGAGTGTTGAGCCATATGTCGAACTCAGTCGCTGGTATAGGCCGCGACATGTAATAACCTTGGGCTAGATCGCAGCCGGATTCGCCCAAAGCTTCGTATACTGCGCTACTCTCTACGCCTTCGGCGGTCATTTCCAGTCCCAAACTGTGCGCTAGACCGATCGTTGAGACTACCAGGGCTGTCGCCCTCGCGTCGTCAGTCATTGACGTGATGAATGACTTGTCTAGCTTTAGTTCATCGATGGGTAGCTCGCGAAGATATGAGAGGGAGCTGTAGCCTTTTCCAAAATCGTCTACAGAAATTCTTACGCCCAAGGCACGGAGCCGGGTTAGAACTGTGCGGGCCCGGTCTCGGTCGCCCATGAGGAGATCTTCGGTGATCTCGATGACCAGTACGGAAGGATGCAACCCGCGTATAGCGGTCATCGCCTCGATCTGATCTGGCAGGGCGGCATCGATAATGGACCCTGAGGAAACATTGACGGCGACGGTCAGCGTCCTGCCCTGATCCTTCCACACGGCACTCTGGTCGAGGGCCTTCCCGAGGACGATGCTGGTCAGCGGTGACATCAGCCCGGCCTCGTCGAATCTGTGGAGGAAAGATACCGGGGCGAGAAGCCCATCGGTGGGGTGGTCCCACCGCACCAGCGCCTCGACCCCTCGCACGTCACCCGAGCGCAAATCAATTTTCGGCTGATAATGTAGGACTAACTGGTCATCCAATAATGCCTTGTTCAGCGACGCCAGACTGTGGAATCGTTCAGTTTCTCCGCTTTCATCGCGGTAGACACTGTGACCACTACGGGTGCTTTTGGCGGTATACATGGCCATGTCCGCTTTTCGCAGAAGCGTCGTGAAATCGGCGCCCTGCCCCGGATAGTGCGCTATCCCAATACTCGCGTTCACCTGAATAGTTACGCCACCGAGATCGTAGGGTTCAGCCAGGGCCGCTCGAAGCTTCAACGCGACCGCTTCAGACTCGGTTTCCCCGCAACTGTGAAGGTGGATAACAAACTCGTCTCCACCCATCCGGGCCAACAGATCGGCGGTTCTCAGCTGGGCCGATAACCGGTTGGACACCTGTTGCAACAGGTTATCGCCCACGTCGTGCCCGAGACTGTCGTTGACCT
This sequence comes from Arthrobacter sp. CAL618, assembly GCF_000468215.1. NCBI lineage: Bacteria > Bacillati > Actinomycetota > Actinomycetes > Micrococcales > Micrococcaceae > Arthrobacter > Arthrobacter sp. CAL618. The sequence goes on from NZ_ASZW01000278.1 coordinate 3,194, forward strand.
CCTTGAATTTATCCAGGTCCAACAGCAGGACCGCGCTGCGGCGTTGAGCATCCGCCGTCAGACGATCGGGGACGGTTGCATTCAGGGCGCGTCGATTGGGCAGCCCCGTCAACTCATCAGTCATCGCTTGATGGCTCACGTCCGCTAACCGAATTCGCTGCCGGAAAACGAGCGGCAACGCCGCCATAGCCAACGTCACGCTGGCAAGCACCACAGCCAGGCTCAAGATCGGCCGTTGTGTACCCAGGATCAGCACCGCCAGACTGGCCACCGTGGCAAGGGTCGGCACTGTCTGCGCCGGTATTGCCTTCCCCGGTTTGCCCGCGGACAACCTTTCGTGGCCTTGAGTTGAAATCCAGATAGCGATCAGTGAAGTCCCTGCAGCCCACATGGCATCCAGCGGTGTTCCAACAACGTACAGGCCCTCTAGTTCCAGTAGCGCGTACACGATATCGGCACCAGTGAAGATCAGCAGCCCCACTATTAGCGGTAGCCATCCACCGCCTGGCGGGCGACCGGGAGTGACCACGATTCCGATCACGGCGGCTAGCAACAACAAATCCAGGAGAGGGTAAGCGGCGGCTAAAGCTGCCTCCAGGGAAAAGGGTCCCATCAGTGCCGGGGCTAAGAACGGGTCGAGGACGACTGCGAGGACAGCAGCTGCACCGAGGGTTCCAACGGTACTGTCCAGAATGACCGGCCACGCCATCACACGAAACCGGCTCACCACGACAATCACCAAAGCAGCCAGGATCAACACATAGGACAACAGGTAGAAGATATCGGCAGGAGAACCAAGCGGTGGCTCCTCCCCCATCCCCGTCTTCACCACATAGTAGGTGTCAGCAAGAGCAAGACAGGCGATACCTGCAGCGGCACCCAAAATGTCATACCGGCGCATATGGGTACGACGTACCGCAAGCCCTGCCACTGCCGTCGCTAACCAAACACACAGCAAAGCGAGGACCCCATCGACCAATAAATCGAACTCCGCTGAATCCCGAAACAATATTCCAACGGTGTAGGCAACGACCGCGCCGACCAAAACAATCCCAGCCCACCGGCCCGGGTTTCGAGCCACAGGGGTCTGAGCTCCACGGCTTGTGTCTATACGCATCAATTTTGAGACCTCATCTAATCGGGCCCAGTGCACCCCAGCACGAATGGCACCACCGAACCTTATAGTTCATATGCCATGAAGCCTAGACCACCACCGCGGACCTCAGGCGAAAAATAAGCTCCATAGCAAACTTCACGGACAGAATTGGCGCACCCATTTCCGATAGTGATGACCATCGACGCAAAACAGACTCGGACATCGGCCCACAAACCAGCTTCAACCAAGGAAAGAGCAACCCGTCCCCCCGTGAACCGTGAACCGGTGAACACGGTCGCTTTCCGCACCCCTGCGTCAAACGCCGATAACACTCTGATATGCACGAAGGCGGCCGGCCAGTCTAGCGGCGCTCAAGACCAGAACAATTTCGGGCGCGTAGTCCCCCTCTGGTGGTTCGGTTCAATTGCAGTGCAGGGAACGTGGCGGAGTGGGACTAACAGTACGCAAGCTCGAAAACCTGCTCCGGCACCCAACAGACACCATAGGATTCGCCCCGATCCATAGGACGACCAGCGTCATACCGTGCCACCGAAACATACCCATGAATAACCAGAAGCATTATCGTTGTTTGTCATTCTGATCCCCATCATCGCTGGGCGGGTCCTCCGCGCAACCAGGGCGCGAGGCGCCAGGAGATGGCCAAACTTTCGTTCGGCGCTCCTCCGTCGCTTATTTCCTCGCGAAACTTTGGCCCGCTCCCGGTTCCCCAAGTTGCACTCCGGCCCCTCATACCCAGCAGTGATTCCTCTATCAGAACGGCACCAAGGAGCAACACGTTTAGCTACATCCCGGCCGTCCCTCCGCACCGAGAGAGGAACTCGGTGAAAAACTTTCACCAAAGTCATGTACCTTCACCACCACTCCCCCATGAAGTAGTAAGGAAGCTTAAACAGGGCTTCAGGAAGAGAAAAGAGACAACCCACCACAGGAAGACTGCAACCCACACACCGAAACAGGCAAAACCTGTTCACCATCTGAGCCGGTTTGTGCACAGTCAGAGAGCGAAACAGCCTCTGACAAGGGGAAACACTGTGCCCGAAGTGGTGTCTAGGTTCAGGACATAGGCGACACATGAGTCGCGACACGGGCGACAGTTGATACCCGCCGGTGAGTCGGGACATCGGCGACACTTTAGGGGACTGAGTATGAGCCCATGTCGAAGCAAAAGGTCATTGTCTTGTCCGTGGTGCAACAAGGACTCACCAAAGCCGAAGCAGCCCGCCGATACGGGGTCGGCCGGCAGTGGGTCCACGAGCTGGTCCGCCGCTACGAACACGGCGGTCTAGACGCAGTTGAACCCCGCTCGAAACGGCCGCGGGCCAGCCCGCACGCCACACCGGAAGCGACGACCGAGCGGATTCGTAAGCTCCGCGCGGAGCTTACGAAGGCAGGCTTGGACGCAGGACCGCAGACCATCGCTTGGCACCTCGAACAAGAAGGGCTCAAAGCCCCCTCAACCTCAACGATCCGCCGGATCCTCGTGAACGCCGGGCTGATCACCCCGGAACCGAAGAAACGCCCCAAATCATCGTTGCACCGCTTCGAAGCGGCCCAACCCAACGAAACCTGGCAATCCGACTTCACCCACTGGACCCTGGACGACGGGACCGACGTCGAGATCCTGAACTTCCTCGATGATCACTCCCGCTACCTGCTCTCCTGCACCGGCTACCGCCCCGTGACCGGATCCATCGTCGTCCAGGCGTTCCTTGCCACCACTGAGCAATACGGGCTCCCCGCCTCAACATTGACCGATAACGGGCTCGTCTACACCGCACGCTTCGCCGGTGGCAAAGGAGGCCGCAACGCCTTCGAAAACCTGCTCCATACACTGAACATCACCCAGAAAAACGGGTCCCCGGGACACCCGCAAACCCAAGGCAAGATTGAACGTTTCCACCAAACCCTCAAACGCTGGCTCCACGGCCAGCCCCCAGCACCGACACTCCAGGCACTGAACCAGCAGCTCCACACGTTCCAACGGGTTTACAACCATCAACGCCCGCACCGGGCACTGAACCGTCAAACCCCAGCGCAGGCCTACCACGCCACGCCGAAAGCCAGCCCCAACCAACCCAAACAAGGAGGACACTGGCGCATCCGCGTCGACCGGATCGACGCTGCCGGCAAAGTCACCCTGCGTTACAACGGACGCCTGCACCATATCGGAATCGGTCGCGCGTACGCCCGCCAAACCGTCCTGATGCTCGTCCACGACCGCGACGTCATGATCACCACACCCGGCACCGGAGAGGTCCTCCGCGAACTCACCATCGACCCAACCCGCAACTATCAATCCAGACAAAAGAAAACACCCCCAGCCGAAGCTGGGGGTGTCGTCGATGTCGCGACTCACATGTAGTCCATGTCGCGACTCATAACAACTGTGCCCGAAGTGGGACTTGAACCCACACATCTTTCGATACTGCATTTTGAGTGCAGCGCGTCTGCCAATTCCGCCATTCGGGCCAACATGCGCCCTGACTGATATGAAATGACCTACTCAAGTCTTCGTCAGTGCGCGAAACTACTCTACATGCCGATAGGCTGTTTTAGTGAACCGGCAAGGCACTGCCCTGCCGGGCAAATCTGATTGATTGAACAAGGAGCCTCCTGTGTCTGAATCCAACGAGTCGACCGTCTCGGGTGTTGCGCGGCGCGTGATTGTTGCCGAAGATGAAACTCTCATCCGTCTGGACATCGTGGAGATCCTCCGTGGCGAAGGATACGACGTCGTCGCCGAAGCTGACAACGGCGAAAAGGCCGTCCAACTGGCCAAGGAGCACAAGCCCGATCTGGTGCTGATGGACGTGAAGATGCCTGTCATGGATGGCATCACTGCAGCCGAACAGATCGTCAAGGCGCGCATCGCGCCCGTCGTTCTCCTGACCGCCTTCAGCCAAAAGGAATTGGTTGAGCGGGCACGCGACGCCGGTGCCATGGCCTACGTGGTCAAGCCGTTCACGCCAGCCGATCTGATCCCGGCCATCGAGATTGCCCTCTCCCGCCACGAAGAGATCAAGGCACTGGAAAATGAGGTCTCGGACCTGCAGGAACAGTTTGCCACCCGCAAGCTCGTGGAGCGCGCCAAGAGCCTACTCACCACCAAGATGGGCCTCACCGAGCCCGAGGCTTTCCGCTGGATCCAGAAGACCTCGATGGACCGTCGCCTCAGTATGCGCGAGGTCGCCGAAACCATCATCAACCAGGTCAACTAAACACCTAGCAGCGCCCCCGGCAGCACAAAGCTGCGTAGACACAAAAAACCGGCTGCCGCAGCACGTATCTGTGCC
>NZ_ASZW01000279.1:0-1991 GCF_000468215.1 Arthrobacter sp. CAL618
GAGTCAGGGATCTGGGAAGTCGACGGCACGTCGGTATTCGCCGGAGGAGAAAGCTGCTGCAGTCCGGATGGTGCGGACTTTGCGGGCGGAGCTGGGGACCGAGCATGGAACGGTGCAGCGGGTCGCGTCGCAGCTGGGATACGGTACTGAGTCGGTGCGGGCGTGGGTGCGGCAGGCGGATGTTGATGATGGCCAGAGCCCAGGGGTGAGTACCTCGGAGGCCAGGCGGGTGCGTGAGCTTGAGCAGGAAAACCGTGAGCTGCGTCGGGCGAATGAAATCCTTAAGCGGGCCGCGAGTTTCTTCGGGGCGGAGCTCGACCGCCAATATCGGAAATAGTCTCGTTCATCGACGCGAACAAGGATGACGTTGTCGAGGGACGACGGCTCGGAGTCGAGCCTATCTGTACGCTGCTGCAGGTGGCTCCGAGCACTTATTACGCCACGAAGAACCGCGCACCATCGGCGCGAGCTGTCAGCGATGCAGTCCTGACCCCGGATCTGATCAGACTGTGGGAAGACAATTATCGTGTCTACGGGGTCCGCAAACTCTGGAAAGCAGCCCGTCGCGCCGGGATCGACATCGGCCGGGACCAGACTGGCAGGCTGATGCGCGCCGCCGGCATCGAAGGTGCGAGGCGTTCAAAGCGTGTGAAGACGACGCGCCCAGATCCAGCCGGGAGGAGGCACCCGGACTTGGTGAACCGTGAGTTCACCGCGGTGGCCCCGAACCGGCTTTGGGTGACCGATCTGACCTTCGTTCCGACGTGGGCTGGTGTCGCGTATGTCTGCTTCATCATTGACGTGTTCAGCCGGATGATCGTCGGGTGGCGGTGCGCTTCGCACATGCGCACCGAGATGGTCCTCGACGCGATCGAGATGGCACGGTGGGGCAGGGGCACCCACCACGATGACCTGCGCTGTCACAGCGATGCGGGCAGTCAATTCACGTCAATTCGCTACGGCGAACGTCTCGCTGAAATCGGTGCGACACCATCGATCGGGACCGTCGGCGACAGCTACGACAACGCGCTGGCCGAGACCGTGAATGGCTATTTCAAGACCGAACTCGTCCGCGGCCCCGCCCGACCTGGTCCGTGGAAGACGGTTGAAGACCTCGAGCTAGCGACTCTGGGATGGGTTCACTGGCACAACACCGAACGTCTCCATGGCTACCTAGGGGACATTCCGCCCGCAGAATTCGAGCAGGCGTTCTATGCTGGCAAAACCACCATCAATCAACTGGTGGAAATCAAATAGCGCGAGTCTCCATCAAACCCAGAGCGCTTCACTCAGCTCGCCATGGGGTGGGTTGCAGTGGGACATTGTGCCGAGCGACAGGGACATCGCAGTCCATTTGATCAAGCTCGAGGACAAGAGGATCACGCCCGTGAGGGTGCGTTGCATTGTGCTGCCTCGGCAGGCCACGTACGGGAGTTTATCGGCACCCTTTTAAGGGCTCCTAGACTCGGGTCGGAACTTAAGTCGGAACTGAAAATGATCCGAAACGCGTTTAGGACTTTTATGAGTGAGTTGGCCGAGGCGAACCTCAACCGGCCGGGTCCCGTAGACCTCGCGGCCCTCAAGAGAGTTCTAGATCATCTTCGAGACGCGGTCGGGGAGCGGATTGGAATGCTTGCCGCGGCATACGACATCGAGATTTCGACAGACCTAGCGAGAATTGTTCCGCATCAGAATGACTGGTTTTTCACGTACACAGAATAGTCAGTAACGTTCAATCCGGGACGGCCCGCAGGCGCGTCACGAGGTCCTGGAGGTGGAAGAACTCCACGAACTGCTCGAAGGTGCAAATGAGTTCCAAGAAGTCCGTGTAGTTAGTGATGACACTAGCGATTAGCGAGGGACTGGATGGCTCTTCAGGGAAGTGGTTCCGGTTGCATTCTGGAGTCAGGTCCATCCGGTTCGCGACCCGTAGTCTCATCCCCCGGGCGGTGTATTAGGTGGGCCGGTGAATATTCCTGACGAGCCAAACC
>NZ_ASZW01000280.1:0-4997 GCF_000468215.1 Arthrobacter sp. CAL618
GGGCTGCTAGCGGCGCTTCTGCTCCTCGCTCATCTCGGCCAGAGCCTAGACCAAGGCCTTCGGCTTCCCCACTGCGCTCAGCGCGGCCTAAGACCCCGAGTCAAAAAAATCTGGGGCAGTTCCCAGCACCTTCCTTGGATACTCGGACGTGATCTGTCACATTCTGAGCATCCCGGTCTTTCAGTCTGGGAATAGGGCGTTATGAACTGACTCTTCAGTTACGTCCCATCCAAGGGTCTTAGCTCTTCGTTCCGCATCCTGCAGTACCAGACGGACGCCATCGTCGACCCGTTGAATGTCGGAGCTAAGGATGATTGTTCCTCCGTCTTCATCCTCTCGGAAGGCACCGACGGTGATGAGCAGATTGAAGGCCTGTCGAATTTGCTCAGCGGACACCTCCGGTAACTCATTGCCCACGAAGTCCAGAAGATCTGTGGGAGCGATTGGCGTCAGCTGCAGCGTCAGTTCCATGAGCACGTCAGACAACGCATTCACCGGTGGGTACGAAACGTTCGGAGGGACCGTCTCCAGTGAGGCACGCAGGAAGGACGAGTCGTCCAGTGAGGGATACGTTTCTCTGCCATCTACTGAATTGTGGTGGACGACCCTTTGAGTTGCACCGTCCTTGACTAGTGTGAGAGATGTCTGTGGAAGTACGACCTGCAGAAAGGGGAGCACGTCCACGGAACCAACGTCAGCCATTTGCACACCCTTTATGGAGCGCTGAATTTCTTGATTGATTTCGTCAATGAGATAGCCGGAGGTTCCACGTTGTTGGATTTCGGTGGACAATCGTCCACCATCTTGGAATAGACGACGAACGGCGTCGACGAACCCAGCCCTGTCCACGGTCTCCAGTGCGTCATTATCAGCGGATTCAGAGATTTTTGCTGATGTGCCCGGAACACCTTGCGCAGACTGGGGACGAAAGATGGAAAGACCGCATCCCTCCTCGATGAACGTCCCGAACGACCGGTAGCCAAAGTCAGCGTAGGTGACCCGCGGCCAGCGACGGCGCAGCAGGCTGTTCATGTACGCTCCGTTGACATCATCTTTCTTCATAGACTGGGGATAGTCCTGCGCCAGCTTCAGCGTTGTTGCGACATATTCTTCCCTCGATGGGACCTTGTTAGAAGGTACGATCTGCGGTACCGGTCGAACCTCAGACTGGTCTAACGTACTGGTGGGGCGCTGCTGAGATGTCGGTATGACCGGGGGAGCGGATAGCTCATCGTCGACTTGCAATTCGATGAAGCGGTCGGCGGCCGCCCGGAGGTTCTGGCTCACACCTCCGGCACGAGCATGGCTGATGGTCACACCGATGACGATCTTCCCGAGGAATTGTAGACGCCGCACGAGAGGGATGAAATCTCCGTCACCACTAACGATCGCAAAAACGTCAATCCATGGTGCTTCCCCAGCGACGGTGAGTGCATCGACGACGAGATGAATATCCGCGGCATTCTTGTTCTTTCTTTCACGCGGGTCCTTTTCAGGACCTCCATAGGACCACACCTGAACGGGTTCCACTCCGTTCTCAACCATCTCGCGTCGATACGTGGACATTCCCGGGTGACTCCAGTTAGCATAGGCACGCGTTGTGGCGGCTCCTGTACTTATCCCAAGAGCTGTCACTTCATGCCTAATTCCTCGTATGAGGCGGGATATAGGGACTCCTAGTACGCCGCCGCCATAGCCTCCAAATAGGTTTTCCAAGTCGATGAAAATAGCCATATTGCGGTGTCTGATTACTTCTGCCACGGCGACCTCTCACGGAATTTTGATTCTGATTGCCTGATGCTATCGTGCCCGAAGAAGAGGGACATCATGAATGTCAAATATCGGGTAGGCGGGTTCAGCCACTCACAAGACAGACCGCGCGATCAGACAGGCTGGTGCGGTTTTCAAAGCACGGCTATGAACCTCGCTGGGTTTGGTAGAAATTTTCCAGATTGATTCCTACCGATTGAATGTTGGTCGGTTACCCGCACTGAGCGCCTGCTCGAATCTTGCGGGTGGAATGTCTCTAAGGCAGACCTGAGCGCACTCGGTGTGCCAATGGATTCATCCGAAAGTCCCGCTAGGCTCCCTCAGTCGCTTTTCACGGATCAAGTGGGGAGTCGGACGTAGGTATAGAGGATTTTCCGTATGCGACTGAACGAAAAACTATCCGAGTTGACGCGGGCTGCATGCCTGCGGTGCGGTAAATTCGGCGTATATCGGAAAGCAGGGTGGGCCCCGAGAGTTGGGCCACGCACCACGCGGTTTCCTAGGACCAATGTATGCGATCGAGGACGTCGAACTGGTTATGGTTCTTGCGGAGACAGGGCATCCCCACCCAGGGAGGTCTATGAACCCGAGGGAAGCTTGAACACGTTGTTTGAAAGCGGGATGCGTCACACCTATCGATCCTTCGCGACAGGAACGGATCTGTTCCATCGCAATTGTCCGCTGGTTCACGGTACCGCTTTACCCCAATCTCACTTTTTACCAGCAGCCACAGCATGTCTGGCTCTCCGACGGACGAATATTTTCAATCGAGAATGGGATCGGCGGCCAGAAGGACCAAAGATGTACTCCAAACGCTACCTTCGGGCGGGACTGGAGATGCTCCCGAACGCAACAGTCGCCGCAGCAGTCCCCGATGACATGAACATGTGCCGTGCACACGGGTTCTTTGGGTAAAACGACAACGGTGTACAAGTAACGGCAATTTCCATCTGAGCCTTTCGCAGGTTCAGTGCAAGGCCATGCCTCGAGAGTTCCTGAAGGCATTGGAAGAGAAAGGCAGGGTTGACCCGCGAAGAATCAGGCACGATTTTCAACTCCGAGATCACGGTCTTGCAGCTTGGTGCGCACGAACCTATTTGGGTGTTCTCTTGGAACGTATCGTGAAGCAATCGGAACTCTGGCGCCGGCATCATCGTCACCACTGAGAACATTGGCGAATAGTCCATCACTGCCTTGACTCAGTGCGATCAGCGTCCTGAGTGTTCAGCTTAGGATCTCTGGATAAAACGCCAGTGAGCACTTTGTAATGCTTCTGTCGAGTTTCCTCTTGAGGGTTGCAGCCAGCCATGCGGACCTCTTCCTCTGCGATCTCGGCGCGGCTATGATGCCGCCATGGCCGCCACCGAAGTCCACACGCCCTACCACCTGAAGGATCCGGCGAAGTGGGTCTTGAACGTATCTCACATCCGGGCCGAACGGCTTGTCGTATTCATCCATGGATTCAACGGCAAGGCAATCAGCACGTGGAACGAATTCCCTGGCAGCGGCAGAACCAGCGACTGGTGGAAAGAGTCCGACATGCTTTTCGTGGGGTACGACTCCAAACGCGACAACATCACGGCGGTTGCTTCCAGGATTCGAGATCGGCTACCCGACTTCTACCCCACTCCGCATCAGGGAGCCATGACGGTCGGTGGCATTCCTGCCAGAGCAGACACGACTTCTTCCTATAAGGAGCTGATCGTGGTGGGGCATTCTCTCGGCGGATTGATTGCACGACGTGCCATGGCTGACGCGGCCCAGGAGCACCTCGATAGTTCGGATGCCTCCACTGCCCCCGACAATACGGAAATACTTGATGCACAGCTGCGACTATTCAGTCCTGCGAGTGCAGGATTCAGGGCGGCTGGATTGCTCGGTGCCGTGAGGGCATCCGGGCTGTGGCCAGCGCTCTTTCTATACCTGTCACGGTCCTCCGCGTTTACCGACCTTCAGCCTGGATCGACCACCCTTCTGGACACGCGACGCCGGACGGAGGCTTTGGCTTCAACATATGGTTCACTGCGGGCCAGGATCCTTTGGGCAAGCCCGGACGATGTCGTGATCCCTGAGCGCTATGACACCGACTACGTTGAATACCTCGCAGACGGGCGGGACCATGGATCGGTTTGCAAACCGAATGCTTCCTATCCGCTTCCGCTGCGCTTCGCGTCCACCGGGCGGATGAAATGACAAATGTTCAGGAGTACAGGCTGAAGGCATTCGAATCGGCATTCACCGAGCCAAGCACGGAGTATTTTATCGAGCGCCCAGGGCTCCTTTCCGACATGAAGGCCTGGCTCGAGAGGTGGGGGCTCCCGGGATTCATGTACATGGTGGACGCCAATGGCACACCCTTCTTCGATACAGCAGACCCCGTCCATGAAAACGATATAGTCCCACCACTGGGAGATTCTCCCTCGAGCCTCGGACTGCTACATCTGTGCTTGCTTATCGAAGCAGGCAACTGGATTACCGCTGGTCGCAGACTCGGGTATTTCCCAGAAACGGCTAGGCCAAGATTCATCCTTGAGCAGTTCAACCTGCAGGCACATCGACGGAAGCTGGAGATCGGCTACCTGGGAACCGCTGATTTCGAGGTCAAGGATGACTTGGGCTTTGAAAACGGTGACGATTTTGGCGATTCGCTTTCGACAACGGTTGAAGATCTAACCGCTGAGCGGATCGAATACCTCTGGCTCATGATGTTCGCTACCGATTCAGAATGGGAGTCACATCTTCAACAGGCCAGAAAACTGGCGGAAAACGTGGCCGCCCGTCCTGATGCATCCTTCCCTGTTGAAGTCATGACAGACGTGGCTTGGCTGTTTTACGGACCAGAGGCGGAACCGATAGAATGGACCGATGCGTTGAGCGAGCGACCCTCTGCCTGGCGCATCGAACGGACTTGGGGCTACAACCTCGGTTACCGGCTGGAAGACTCGACTGGGCGCAAGACGGCAGAACGACGACTATTAAAATTCGGGCAGTGTCGGCATCAGTTCGAGACCGCCGCGCGCACCATATCCGTGAACGAGAATGCCACAGTCACCCTGCACCAGACCAGAGCACTGGAAAACCTGCTGCAAGCCCTTCAGGAAACTGCTCCAAAGGGGCGGCCACCAGGCCAACCGTTACCTGACTGGGTGATCGTTGAGGATTCGCCGGAAACAACAAAAACGGTTATCAAGGAGACCCCGCCAGACCCACCAAAATACAGGCAGGCG